>NZ_JBFSUX010000005.1:0-137119 GCF_041467595.1 Vibrio sp. 10N.247.311.13
TTCCAGCTAAATATCCGTTTAGATTCAAACAGTAATGCTTATCCGAACGGCATTGGCTAATCAGGAGGGGGCTTTTTGAATGGCTTGAAGCCGAAAATAACGCTAGTAAATATCCAGTAGTTTGGGTTCTAGTCAGTTGGATGTATCAATTGCTTTATCGGGGTGACATAGGGAAGAAAGTACTCACTTTTAGTACCATTCGCGATTATGTGAGAACCTTCGCAATCCCATTCATAGCAGAATTCAATTACTGTAACCTATTCACAATGGATGCTCTAGAGTGGGCAGAAAAGTTGAATATCGTTGCGGAGGGAATCAACTCAACTAAAAGGAAACCTTTCGTCCTCTACTTTGCTGATTTTGTCGTGAGTTCTCAAATTGTGCCCGAACTATGCTTCTCTGATTTAGATATAACAACATCTAAATCAAATGTCAGTGCTAACTTAATCACAATGCACGAAGCCGATGCTGTAACATCATTTCTCAACAAAGATAGTTTAGAAGCTGAACTTGCTCTTGTTGTATTTTTACTTGGATTTTACGGCGGCTTGCGTAGAGGCGAAATTGGAGGGCTACAACTTAATGACTTTCATTTGAACGACCACGGCTACCTTCAAGTACATATCAGACTCAATAAGTATCGATCCTTAAAAACTGGAAACAGTGCTCGCAACTTACCACTAGATTGCTTGATGCCCATTCACTGGCAAAAGAAGCTCATATCATTTATCGACAAATCTAAACTTAGCTCTCAAAAGACAAATGCTTTAATTTTTCAGGATCCTAAAAGACTAAAAAACGCATTTACATTACTTACTGTCGTCTTAAAAGAGATCACCCAAGACGATAAACTTAGGTTTCATCACCTACGGCACAGCTTTGCAAATTGGAATTGGTTATTAATCAATTTCAATCGCTACCCTACTAATAACCTCCCTCTGCCATTGCAGCACAATTTCTTCTCGGCAGATAGGCAAAACCAGCTATTTCATCGCTTGGGTATATGCACTAATACAAGGAAAAAGGCATTTGTACTATCACGTTTACTTGGACATGGCACCATTGAAACGACATTCAGCTCTTATATACACCTAGCCGCCCTTCATATTTACTTATTAAATAGGAGGCGAAATGAGTCTCCCCTTCACTTATTGCAGTATAGTATTGATTACACAGTAAAACTCGATAACAAGAGTATGAGGCCAATCCGAAATGGCAAACCGCTGGCTCTTTATCACGACGCATTGCCAATGACTATGGTTGGAAAATCCAAGCCCGACCTTGAACGATCTCTTGAGCTACTTATTAACAAAGAAGAGAGAAAACCTTCGTCGAACAGTGTTCCCATTGCTGACGTTTTTAAATGCATTTCCCTATTAAGTTATGGTTACTCTATAAAACAAGCCGCAGAATTAACAAAGATATCTGCACAGCTCATAACTCGGATTGCACTTAGGCTGGAATCACATGGCGAGATTTACACGAGAAGATCCAAAAACACCCTTCCTGAGTTTTGCGGCATAAACAGGCTAAATCAATATCAAATAGATCAACTCAACTTTTTTATGCAGCAATTTGATAAATCGTTGCAATCAGAGGCGCTACGTAATGCCAAGATCAACCTATCCCAAGTAACCAAAGCGCTTCACCATTGTGTAGGGGCTAAAGGACACTTAGTTCGAACGCATGATATAAAGACCGTCGCATTCTTACTCAAAACCATGAAAGTGATTGGCATTAAGGATGAGCACGTAAGAATTAAATGGCATTTTTCTCATAAACTAGCGTCCGATGAAATAACGATTGATAAAGTCATTTCTCATTACCGATATTGGGAACAGTTAGTACAAAGCCGAGTTGGCTTTAATGCCACAACTATTGAAGCAGTTATCCCACATAGATATGATCGGTTATCTCAAAAAATGACAGCAATTGGTGTCGATATACACCGTTCGGATGAAGCTAAGTTTCTTGGCTATCATGAAAAAGGAAACATTAGCATCCACCTGCTTCAGACCAAAAAAGAGAACCGTGATTCACTCACAAGAGAATTTAGGAAACTGGTGCCGATGAGCCCACAGCGAAGCAGGTCATACATTACCTTTCTTCAATTACTGGATGTTTATTTGGATGTGTTCCCTTTCGACTAGCTGCAATCATCGCTGCTTTACACACTCTTTCATCCACTCTTCTACATCACTGTCGACCCAAGCAACGGCCCTCTCCCCTATAGGTACGGGCTTAGGAAATGAGCCCTCACTCATCTTTCGATAAATAGAAGACCTACTTAAAGCGGTCTTTGTTATAACTTCCTTTATTTTCAGAAATCTCATTGATGTACCTTATTTATGCTTACTCACAAAGAAGATACACCATGCCATCAAAGATCCTATTATCACACCTGCGTTAACGCACTAATGTTAAATGGGTCCAAGGTTTTCAGACCAAACATTTGTTTAGCGTCAGACAACCAGCCCATCTACCTCAATAGTAATACCACTATTGACACTATAACTCGCACCGGCTTTGGCACCATCAGAGTGCACTTTGATTTTTTCCACGATATCTGGAACTAAACGCCCTTCTAACGTTTTATGGAATGCACTTAATGACTGACGTACAAAGTCTTTCGTCAATTTAGGTGTCAATTCAAAATCATTCTGACGCCACTGCCCCTCATCTTCTAAACCCATGCTTTTGTACAAACGCACGTCGGCTTTCATTGAGTCTAATACTTCTAAATATTCACGTGTTTGGTCAACGTCTTCTTCAAATATTCGCCCCAACGTTTCCGTTCTCATGGCTTTTTTGACGAAGAATAAGTAAATCGCTAGCGCTTTAGCTGTAAGTTTTACAGGTACACCAGCCACATCTAATGTCTTATCCTTGGTCGAAATTTTTACTTTAATTTCCGAGCTATGTGCACTATTCAAAGCTGATACAGTTTTTGAAAACGAATGGCTTTGCATTTGGTTGTAAATTGACTCATCAACCTGACGACGCATTCTTACAAACGGGATTTCAGCCAGGGTGACATTAGCGTCCTTGGTGTTTACGACCTTTTTTTTATCTCTCCCGACGATGTACTTGTCGTAAGGAGTTGGGTAATAAAATTCACTCACAAACTCAAAATCATCGTCTACGAACACATGACTCAGCACATCTTGCTCACGGCCATACAAAGACATTGCGTAGCCCATGTAAAAAGCCATTGTCTTTCGGCCGCCAGCAATTGAAGCATGAATCGCAACATCGTCATTACGAGTCAGCTCCTCTACTTTCTGTGTAATAAAGTCAGCCATGACGACTTGGTCTGCTTCGGCCTTTGCATCATCTAACACATTGCCTTCTTCATCAGAGATCAACCAAATATTGTCAGAACTAAACTTAATGTCTGGAAGTTGATAATCTTGTATTAACTTGTTCCAATGACCATCTTGAAATAACCCTTCTTCTAGCGTTAGCTTAGAGTTAGCGGTAGTAATCACAAATACTTCATCAGGCATTGTTTTACCTTGATGATTCAATGCAAACAACGTTTCAGTTAGGACTTGAGGACTTGCGCCTGTTACGGCTACCAAAATATTTTTCAAAATAGGCTCACTAAGTTATTTGGTCTTGTATGAAAAAGAAGGACTTAATAGTTATGCTATCGTCTAGATACCATAAAATTCGTCACCATCTGTTTGGTCTGTTTCCTGATTGATAATCTTTCCACAGCCTAAACACTCTGGAGTTAAGTCAGTTGGCATCATGATTATCAAACCACAATGTGGGCATATATCACCTTGTGTTAGCATACACTCAGCTCCCCAAACGCTACAATGTAGCTACCGCCCCAGCCAGTATTGTGCTCTATACAAACACCATTGCGAACTTTCAGCATGCTACAAAGCTGCTCTACCGTAAGTTCAACATCAGAAATATCAAAGCCAACAGCTTGAGATAATTCATTGTTGATATAAACAAACTCACCAGCTTCTAAACAAAAACCGAATAGAAACGTCGGATCTTCCTCAAGCTTATCCCAACTCTGCACGCCCTCTCCTGCAATTTGAACTCCAGAAAACGGGTGCATATTTCGGAGCATTCCGATCAGTCATTTCGGGATTATCCGATCACCCATTTCGGTTTAAACCGATCACTGATTCCGCGATTATCCGATCACTTTTAGCCTAACTCCGAAATCGGTGATCGGAATAGCGAAAACCGCGATCGGAATGCCCGAAATCCTTCCTTTTTCTCTTTTAAATCAATAGCTCGCTATTCTTTACTTCTTAAACAAGAACGTAAGGAAGCGACAATGGCCAAAAAGAGAACTCCAATGAACAAAATCAAAGAGGTATTACGCCTTAAGTACGACTGCGGTCTCTCCAATCGTGGTATCGCTTCTTGCCTGAAACTCGGCCCGTCCACCATATCGGAACTCCTTACTCGCTTTAAACAAAGCCAACTTGGCTGGCCTCTACCCGAAAGTTGCAGCGATGCTGATCTCACGCAAGCGCTGTATCACGGCAAGAAAGCCAGTCGCGATAAAGTCATGCCAGACTTCACTCAATACGCAGTCGAACTCAGACGTAAAGGCATGACAAAGATGTTGTTGTGGCAGGAATACCATGAGCAATATCAAGAACAAGCTTACGCTTACACTCAGTTCTGCGAGCACTTCACTCGTTGGTTCAAAACTCAAAAGCGCAGCATGCGCCAGCTCCATGTGGCAGGTGACAAGCTGTTTATCGATTACTGTGGGCCTCGGCTTCAAGTGGTCAACCCTGATACAGGTGAAGTGCGCGAAGCAGAAGTGTTCGTGGCGACCTTAGGTGCGTCCAATTACACCTATGTTGAAGCCTTCCCGAGTCAAGGTAAGTCTTACTGGTTAGAGGCGCATGCCAATGCGTTCGAGCACTTCGGTGGTGTACCACAGCTCTTGGTTCCCGATAATCTACGTAGCGCGGTCACCAAAGCCAATCGTTATGAGCCGAGACTTAACGACAGTTATCAAAAACTGGCGAATCACTATCAAACCGCAGTGATGCCAGCTCGCCCTTACAAACCGAAAGACAAAGCCAAGGCAGAGAATGCCGTGCTCCTAGTGGAACGCTGGATCATGATGCGACTACGACATCAAACCTTCCATACCTTCAAAGAGCTGAACCTTGCCATCCGTGAGCTTATGAATGACTTAAACGAACGTGAGATGAAACAGTATGGTGCGAGCCGCAAAGCGCTGTTCGACAAACTCGATAAGCCAGCGTTAAAGCCGCTACCTAAGCAGCGATACCTCTATACCGAAACCAAGCGAGCCAAGGTTGGGCCTGATTATCACATAGAATATCGCCGCCACTACTACTCGGTGCCACATCAACTTGTTGGTCACCATGTCGAACTGGAAGCCTCCAACCGTCTGGTGCAGATCTACCATCAAGGTAACTTGGTAGCCCAGCATCCACGCAGCCAAAGAGAGCGCGGAAACAGCACCCAACCAGAGCACATGCCGAGTAATCATCAACATCAGAAGTGGTCGCCTGGACGCCTGCTCAACTGGGGAGCCAATATCGGCCCAGCCACACGAGAAGTCATCAATAAGATGCTCTACTCCAAGCCTCATCCAGAGCAGTCGTATCGCTCCTGCCTTGGGCTGCTCAATCTGAGTAAAGCGCATGGCGAGTCGCGCTTAGAGCAAGCCTGTAAAGATGCGCTGATGCTGACAAAACCGAACTACACCTTCATCAACAATCTGCTGAAGAACAATCGTGAAGGACAACTGAGCAAAGACAACACGAGCACGCCGAACCTTGTTCACAGCAATGTTCGTGGCCCGAACTGTTATCACTAGGAGAAAGGATATGAACGCACTCAATGACCAACTTAAAACCCTGCGCTTGAGCCATGCGGCGAAAGCGTTAGAGCAGCAACAAGAGCAACTGACCACCTACGCAGAGCTGGACTTCGAGGAAAGGCTAAGCCTACTTCTGGAAAGTGAAATCTTGAATCGCAATCAGACAAAAATCCAACGCTTAAAACGGCAAGCAAAGCTGAGAGTGGATGCCCAGCCGAGCCAACTCATCTACAAAGAGGGACGAAATCTCAATCGTAAACAGATGAGCGAACTGCTAACAGGCAGTTATCTGCATAAGCATCAGAATATCTTGATCACAGGCCCAACAGGTGCTGGCAAAACCTATCTTGGTTGCGCTCTGGCAACCAGTGCCTGCGACCAACAGCAAACCGTCAGGTACTACCGATTAACTCGCCTGCTTGATGACCTGACCGCAGGTCGTCTGGACGGTAGCTATCAAAAGCAACTTCAATCGTTGGCTAAGAAAGCTCTACTACTCCTCGACGACTGGGGGATGGAAAAGCTAACCCAAGAGCATGCAGGTCACTTATTAGAAGTGCTTGAAGATCGTTACCAAAACAGCAGCACGATCGTCATCAGTCAGTTACCTGTAAAGGAGTGGTACAACATGGTCGGTAACGCCACTGTCGCAGACGCTCTAATGGATCGGCTGGTACACAATAGTCATCGAATAGAACTAGGAGGTGAGTCGATGAGAAAACTGGCGCAATCCGATCACTTAGAGTAAAAATAGGAAGAGAGAAAAACGGCAGGATCAAGTGATCGGAATAAACCGAAACGAGCGATCGCAATCACCGAAATACGCAAACGGGGCGAACAGCGGTGTCTCATCACCTTGAATTTTTACCAATTGTATCGTCATATGCGCTAAACCCTTGTTTGTTCGAACGCTATGATAAAAGTTAGATAATTCAGATTGGTATTCTTAAGCTTATGAATGCTCAAAATGAGAAACTCCTTGCGTGTTTGAGCTGAGAGTTTATAGAAAGAGTCATATTTGGGTAAAGTAGCTAAGAAGTTTACTTGCAAAACCTATAGATAAAAGACACTAATCGCACCCTTAGCCACAGTGATACTTTTGTCATATACAAACCAAAAAAGAACAAACTCATTAACAAAACATCCACCAATTGGTTACCAGTTAGCCGTACTAAGCTAATATTTAGTACAGCTATTAAGGCCGAATCAAGAGACACAACCAATACAATGCCGATAATAAGTTCAATTACAAAATTACTGCTCGATTCTGGTTCTCTCATCAATCTTTACTTTTCAAATAACGTTTAAGTGGCGGCCACACCATTACAATCGCGGTAACTAGAGTGATACTTCCAGATATAGCCCAAAAGGTTAGATTCATTTGTTCTTTTGTTAATGCCATAATTGTGGCTATAGAGCTGGCGGGGACGAGCAAAGCAGCCACAAGTGATACTAACAACAAAACCGTGTTGGATGATTCGTCTTTCTCTTGCTTCCATAACGCATGGTTATGCTCCAGCTCGACGAATGCTTTTTGTTCTATTAACTCTAAATCTGCTTGGCAGCACAGATATTGATACAATCTCTCTGCAAAAGGGTAAGTAGAGACATGAGACATTTTATACGATCGTCTAAATAGGGATATCCGTTCGTAAAGCCTCGCTCTTTGTTTGTTCGGGCTTAAAATCATCTCATCTTTAAAACGACCGAGCGTTGTTCGTTGGCAAATTACCGCGGCTAACAAATCAAGATAGTACTGGTTCGTCGCTAAGTTCCAGTTTAGTGATGATTCTCCTGGGGTTTGATCTACAAAAACAAGACGATTCAGATTAAATTGACAGCGCCAATCAGACCAGTAGTGAAATTGGTTCTCGATAAGCCTCTGTTTTTCGTTTTCAGAGAGCTTATACCTAGGGTTAGAAAAATTGATTCCTGCGCTAAGCTCACTCACACAAATAGTGTCAGATTGGTCAAAATCACTTACTTGCTTAATCCAAGAACAACTAACAAGCTCATGACCAAAAGCATCTTCTTCATAGTGGCTGTTATTGCTTAGAGGAAGGCTTAGTAAGTCACTAATGTGTTGCTTTAATCCTTTCTTTTGTTGTTCTGAATCCTCCCATAGACAAACATTATGCCTTTCCGTTCTCGGCTCCCATTGAAAAACAGTTCTATTGAGCTCAGCAATACTAGTTGCACTTAGGTTATCGCTAGATTCAAAATGCAAATAAAGCAGACTCACCTCGCCCATTTGGAGAAGCTGTAGCTTGGTAATACAGACCGAAAATTCGTGATTAAACGATTGTTGATTAGGTACCAAAGATAACAACGGGCTATCACTCAATTTAGCTTCAAACACGTAGCGACCTTGTTTCATTGGCCTTAACAAATCGGCACTAGATCGAGTATAGAAGCGTCTTATATCTTTGATCTCATGATCTTGTAAATCTTCGCTCCAATGTTTCCAATTTCCTGAGTTCACAAGTTCTAAAAATGATTTCTTTGAGATAAAGAGCGGTAAAAATCCCCACCCCTGCCATTTATACTCAGCCATTAAGCTTCAACCGCCTCTGTCTTGGGTAAATTATTACTGATCCTAGCTATAGAATAGCGCTCAGCAAGTACACGTACATGCTCTATCTCTTCCACCGATAGTGTATTTTCAATGTAAGCACTTAGCTTTGAATAAGGTCTTTCGTCTCGAGGAATTCTCATATACGAATCACATAAATCAGTGTACTCCCTTAGGCTAGATGCATCCTTTTGTAACTCTTCCTCAAGCAGACAGTAACGAATGGTCAAGCCAGATATACTTGATAGCCTACCCCAAGCTTTCAAGCCTATAGGCTTAGCAGGTAAAGCTTGAGTCCCACACATAAGGATGGCTTTCTGCCCTGACTCTAACCCTTTTGACAACCAATCGAGATTTGCTCGCGTAATATTGACAACTGGGAGACCGAACTCATCAAGTGTGACTTCTCCATCTCCAAAAGAGACCTTTTGCCTTTGATGAAACTCGTTTAAGTTACCTATGATATTTTCGTCATTTAATGCTGTAACTGTCGCCAATATTCCCTCTAAATCATATTCAACGCAGGTTTCTCCAAATGCCACAATCGCTCTTTGAGGCTTATTTTTGCCGACCAAAAAGACCCGTGTTTGAAGATAACCAGATGAGTACCCAATAATCTCGTCAAAGGATAATGCTTCGTCGGTAATACCAAGTGCTCTTTTCGAACTGACCTTTGATAAGTCTAATCCTTTAAGGTTAACTAATTGAGACTCTTCTAAGATATGGTTCGAGCTAATCGTACGTGTAAAGTCGCTAGAGCGAAGCTTATCTACCTCGGTGTAAGGTAACTTATACGCATCTTTCGGCAGCAGTTGTTCTGAAACAGCACAATAGCGATAGGCTCGCTGCACGGTGCGAATTGGGACACCGTGTTCAAGCGTCTCTTCCCCCAACGCTGTTAATTTAAACCTTCCATCAATAAAAGTAACAAAGGAACGGCCTGCCATTTCACTCAAGTGCTTTGTGACAAGTTTTTCTGCTAAACCAGTCAAAGTTACGATAGATTGAACAGAACTGACACCTTGCTCTATCAACTTGAAGATCATTAAATCTATATCACTTAACTCCTCTCTACTTCGCTCTTTTACCAATATTTTCACATTTAGAATAGGTAACAGACTATCTCGAACATAAAAGAGCGTTTCATCAGATCCGATCTGAGAATTTAGTACTTCAGCGTAACTCTTCAAGACATTGAAGTAAGGATTACTATTTGTTTTCTTTTTAGCCATTTTCACTTACCAACATTGTTTTAGAGCTAGGATTGTGTGTCGTTCTATATTTGTTTTGAACGCTTGGGCGCTTAACGACCTTTTCGTTTGGCAGAAAACGGCTCGCTTGGATTAGCGCCCCTTTCTCATAACACTGACTCTTCAGCAGCACCATCGCTCTCTTGAATTCCACATCATGAGCACTATCTCGGTCTGCACCTTTAGTCAATGTTTGAGAATCACCGATCATTACAAGCTGCTTCTTAGCTCGTGTTTGAGCAACATTAAGTCGGCGCCAATCCGCAAGGAATCCAACCTTACCTTGTCGATTCGAACGCGTGAATGTGAATATGATCAAATCTCGTTCTTGCCCCTGGAAACTATCTACAGAAGCAACCAGTTCATTTAGTGGCATCTTGAGTTCCAGTAGCTCACCACGCTTTTGTTCTCTGCGTATTGCGTTCTGGATGGCTTTCACGTGATTTGCGTAGGGAACAATAACCCCTATCTCTCGGTTCTCAGCAAGTTCTGGCATCTCCTGAATTGAAGACTTAAGAAGCTCAATAACTAGATTTGTCTCACAAACGTTATCTTGCACCACCGCTCTGCCCTCTTCTGATGTCGACTTTTCACCTTTATTTTCTAACCAAGTCGTGTCTATCCAAATCATCGGCTGTGGGCAATATGACAGTAGCGGTTTTTTCTTATCCATACCGACACCAGCAAAATAGTTGCCCTCATAAAAAGCTTCCGAGACAAAATCACTAATAATGGAAGGACAGCGGAATTGTGTATCCAGCATGATTTTTCGGTCGTCCGGAGCGGCATTCCATAGGTGCTCAAACCAACTCAGTCGATAAAGGTCTTTGTAGTCTCCGAAGTCTTTAGCTTCAACTTCTTCCAGTACTTCATCACTGACGACAGGCGGTAACTGCTTATGATCCCCTACTAATATCGCTTTATTGGCTCGGGACAAAGGGACAATCAAGTTGTGGAGTTGTATCTGACCAGACTCATCTACGATCACAACATCAAAGTCGAGTTCTCTAAATAGGGCTTTGGTATTGATACCAATACAAGTAGCACCAACCACGTTTACGTTTTCGATTAAGATTTTATACAGCGCCTGTTGACGCTCGGTTTTCAATTTATTGAACCACTGCGTGAGGTTGCTATGAATACCCGAAACTTTACGCAACAGTTCATCCAATTGAACCAGTTCTAATTTCGTTACTCTGTCCTCAGACTGCCCTGGCAGAACTACCTCATCAACTAGGGAAGTGACCTTTCTAAAGTAAGCATCAATCTGTTGATTACAGCTTTCAATAAGCTGTTGAGCTTCCTCTATAGACTTCTCTGTATTGGCAATAGAGGCCATAGTCGTTGTTCGTGATTCGCTAAGTTTTCCAGACTTTATATGAGAGCTTTCTATACGGCTATTGACTAGATTGGTCTTTTTAGTGTTTATCCATCGAGAAACAGACTTAAAAATCGGCCACTCTTTTTGCTCAATTTCTTTTAATTGAGCATTTAATCGACGAATAACATTGTCGTGAGAAAGAATATGCGATTCTATTTCAGCCAACTCTACGTGTAAGCTTTTCTGCCTATTAATATGATGGATGTGATCACTTTGAGCTTTATCTGCATTATCCATTTTCGCGATAATTTCATTTCTACTCGCAAGCAGTTCATGAATATAAGTGACTTGAGACTCTAGGTTTTTCAGTGTCTCATCGGCTGAACTAAACATACGCGCTTGCAATTCAGCGGCTTTATTATCGAGTGTAATGTCCTCCAAGCAAGAGCTGATTTTATTTTCGTTTCCTATACGTAAACACTCAAAATCGTCTTCTTCAGCCAAACGTTCTAGAACATTGTCGACCGCTTTATTGTTTTGTGATGTCACAAGAACACGTTTACCCTGCGCCGCGAAGTACTTCACCCACTGAAGAATAACCGTGGTTTTACCTGTGCCCGGAGGCCCTAGAACCAAAGTGTAATCATTACTACCAGCACCACTATCAATCGCTTTAACTTGCGACGGTGTCGGCGGGAATTTACTTGGAGGTAATGGAACCTTAACTGGGGTAAGAGGCTCATGTTGATACACTTTAGCGGCTAAAGGTAACAACCATGGGTTTTTGGATGACTCAGACTCTAAAGAATCTACAACGGAGTTTCTTACCTTCTTTAACGTCGGTAGAGCCGCAATAGCCAAAAGCGCTTGATCTGGTATTTGTGAATTTAACGCTTGTTTCTCGATGCTAACGTGAATGATAGGTTCATTCTCTACAGGGGTGAGATCCGCCACCTCTAATAATATATCTGTTGGCTCTCGCATTTCGTCGAGCATTTCAAGCAGCGTTGGTTGTACTTCAAGTAAGCGGGAATAATCGAATTCATCCAACGTAATTTCATAGTGAAGACGGTAGGTTGTTCGCTCACTTCGAGCACTGATAGAGGTCGCATTGAAAGGCATACATTGCTGAGCCGCAATTCTTTCGAGTTCATACTCAGAGTCAATGAAACAGCGCAACACATCGACCATCTCTTGCTCTTCGCAGCAAAGCGCCTCCTCTTCTGCTTGTTCTGGTTCTAGCTCTTCGCCCTCCACATTCCATGGAGAATTGATTGCATCGAGTAACTCGGTTGCGTACAAGCCATACTTAAACCTAATATCACGAGCTTCCAATCCATTGCCAAATTCGCGGCCAGTCAGAAACTCAATACCATCGAATTCAAGCAAAGTCCCGTGCTCCAGCATACGCTGACGGTCTTGGTTGTTGGCATAATAAATGCGACTCACCCAAAGCCTAGGTTTTTCTTCACTTTTGGCAACATTAATTGTGATTTTATATTTACCAATAAGTAAGGTAACGATGACGGTATCTTTCGGCTTAAATGAAGAAGCCCAAGCTTTATTAGTTGACTTTAGTTGGCTTATAACCGCCTCTTGCCCTTCACCATTGTCAGGCCAGTTTTTATCCAGATAATTATTTTCCAAACGATACAGTAGAGGAAGAACAGAACCATATTTAGCTGATTTATCTTCCGGCCAAAAAGGCACGGTTTGATTGTATGCAGTCATTACGATTACACCTTGCTATTGAGTTGCTTAGAAGCCTCTTGTAAGGCTTTGACGATAGTAAATACTTGTTTACTGCGCTTACTACAGTCGAACGTTAGCCCCTGTTGTAATGCATCATGGAGCTTTGATGGTATAGAGGTAGGCAAATGAATGTTCATCTCATCCCAATCCGAATTATCAAAATTTGGCTGAAGTACCAGTGGTTGGCCCGTCAATAAATAGTGAATAAGTTGGCAGAATGAAAAAATGTCCGACGACTGTGTGAGGCTCACGTGTCTCACAAACTCTTGCTCTGGAGAGCGATAATGTGCTGTCCCTTCCTCAAGGTAACGCTTTTGGTTGGACAAACCAAAATCAATAAAACTAACTCCAGCGACATTCTGATTTTTGTCGCTGTGCACAATGATATTTTCTGGTTTGAGGTCTCGATGGGTAACACGATAACGATGAAGTTCAACCAACTTCCAACCAATTTTCTCTGCCAAGCGCAGGCGTTGTGCAAACTCTCTACGATTATCTGGTGCCACCGTTACAAACTCATTAAGAGGCTTACCTTCAACCCAGTCCATAAGAAGATAATGCTTCTTTCCTTCTTGCCAATATTGATGGCACTTAGCTGCAACACCAAACGGCAAACGGTTCAGAGCAACAATCTCATTTTTAATGGCTTTACTAGCTTTAAGATCCTCGACCTCAATCTCTTTTAACCCGTAATACAAACCAAGCTGAGGCAATTTGACGCGATAAAAAGCACGTTTCGTCGCTTCGCACTGATAGATTACCTTTTCCTTGGGGTATTGTTTGGCATAGCCACTTGTCGTCATTTCCATGTCTTTAAGACCTCTATCACTTGCTCAATTGTTGGACGGTATTTAGGTGTAACGTGAAGTATTCTCTGCCAAAACTCAGCATATTGTCCTGATAGCTCTAACTTTTGGCACAGCTGTTTCCAATATGCTGGGCGGCGTCCCTTACTGACTAATTCTTTTGTCGATTGCTCAAACGGCAATTCCCCACTTAACGAATAAAACACGACTAATCCCAGACTAAAAATATCGGAAGAAAACGTTAAGGACTGACCAGGTTCATTTACTTCCGGCGCTTGGTACTTTTGCTCAAACGTTCTTCTTGCATTTAGGGGCAGTGTCGCTACCATTTCTTGCTGACATAACTCGAAATTTATCAACATTGGCTCGCTTCGTTCGGTGACACGAATATTTGATAAGTTAATGGCTCGATGAATAATCTCGGGGTCACCCACGCTCTGAATCTGTTGGATGGTTTCTGCTAATTCGATCAGTAGGTTCAGTTTCTCTTCTTTTGTAGGGTTCGCACTAAGCCATTGTTCAAGTGTTACAGCAGGAGCTTTTTCAACGAACACATAAAACTTGTCTTCAAGTAGTTCCTTATCTTGATAGCGTTGAACACCATCCACTCGGCTCAAGCGCTTAAGCACTAGAGCTTCTCGACCCAAGCTCTTGAGCTCGGTTTGGCGATGTACAGCGCTTAAGTGATCTAAATTAAAGCACTTCGCCCAAACCTGTTCGTTAAACAGAACGGCGTTATAAACGGTAAAGTAATCTGTTGATTCCGACTCAACCGCTTCCATTTCTACTTCATAATCTCCAACGGTGATGGCACCTTGATACTGTTCAACAGGAGATGCCGTCAGTTCCTGAACGAGCTGATTTATTTCCGATTCAAACAAACGCCGTTTTGGTTTTTTACCGAATCGAGAGCGGCAGAACTTAACGAGTAGCGAAGACACCTGCTCGGTTTGCGCAACGATGACTTCACCCATCTCCATAAAAGGAGCCGAAACCGTTTGGCCATCATAAATACACTCAACATTGGCGTTACGATTCGTAAACAGTACTAAGCCAGTATTTTTTAATTCTGGCAGCAACGCTTTTAACTCAGGTAGATCACCAAACCTTCTTAACGCTTCTCTGAGCTTAGTAACCGGATTCGAGAGGTAAGTTCGCCCCATATCATTATCGACCAACAAGCTGCTTCGTTTGTTCGTGCACATATCAACTGCGATATTGCCGTGATGATCTTTCAATTCAAGCGGAATCACACCAAACGGATAAATAAGCAGTCCATCAAACAAACGGGATGAGTTTTCACTCAAGATCGGAGGGCAAGAGACAATTCTAAAACCTTCAAAAAGCGGTTGTGTGAAAAGTTGTGTTGCTAATTCAGCTAAGCCTCGGCGTTCATGTAAACGCTCTTCTTGAGCCCCGACAAACGGGTTGTATGGCCAGTCATTTGCTACAAAAGAGTGCGAGTTCGCCATCGGAAAGATAAGTGCAGACCAGTCTTGGTCGACAACCGCTGGAAGCAGTTTTTTTTGCAGTTGGCCACTGCTTAGAGCATCAGAGGTTAAGTTAAGCTCGCACATCATTTGGCTGCTTAAACCGTCGCTGGTTAAAATAAACTTCGAAATCCCATCATTATCAAGGGTCATGTGATGAACGATAGGCGTGACTTCACTTCCAACAACAGAAATAGGTTGTGATTCAAAACCACGAGATTCGGCTCTTTTAACCCCCTTCTCAACTCGATAAAGCCGAATATTTCCTACCCAATACAATTCAAACTGTTCTGCCTTCTGAGTGATGATGCCAAATGTAGATTGAACCCCATTGTTGAAAAAGAGTTGATGCAGATCTTCTATCACTTGTTCCGCGACAAACAGCTCATTAGTTTGATTCACGGTTAACCAACTACTTAGCAGGTCTATCCCCCTAGCAACGTCGCAACCCGATACCAGGTCTGCGATAAGTGCCTGACGCCCTGATTGATGGATCCAAGTAAAATCGCCAATATTGTCTTTACCGGATACATCCTTAAACTGTAATTCCATAATATTTATCTAAGCCATTGTTTTATTATTCACCCAAACGCGTGCACATTTCTGGATGCTTGTTTTGATACTCGTCGATACACGCTTTGGTTTCTCTATATTCTTCTAAACCGCACAAACTGATGCTTAATCGATCCGACTGCAGGCCTTTTTCAGGTGCCGTTGAAAAGCCTTGTCCCGCTTTTATTGCCGCTTTGTCGCTCAATAGATATCTATCGTGTATAAACCCATGTGGCACACGGATATAATTCACCAAAGGCAAATCAACCATTGAAGCTTGATACTCACGTTCAAAAACACCTGGTAAATTACTGCAATCCATTGTGGTCACGATACTCACGGTGCGAACACCTGCGGATGTGGCCCTACGCAAAATAGCTTTGAGTAATGCATTACCTGGGAGTTTAAAATAGGGATCCGCAATGATTAGATCTTTGCCCACATTCAGTAGTGGAACAGTCACCTCTAAGAGATTGTGCTCGGTTTTATCGATCCAAAGTGTTGGAGGAATCGACCAACTCGTGTCTCCGTCAATGATCTGCTCATAATTGATATGTTCTGTGCCCGCTTGCTCTGACACAACGGCGTTGAATGCTCTTAGTGAGTGTTGTGATGTCATCCAATTGAGCCAATTCTCATATCCACCCTGCAGTGTTGAATCTGCTCGATCTTTTGGTAACACAATGAAAGGATTCGCTTTATCTCGCTGCAACTTATTAAGAAAATTAGTCACTGACTTTTTCTTAGTTGGCGCAATATCAGAAGCCTTAACACTTTGATACGCCTCCCTAACCCACTCTTTAGTTGGGGCTACCAGATATCGACCATTTTCAAAACCAAAGGCACTTTTAAGCAACGCATAATAGTGATATTCCGACATACAGTGAGGGTCGAGTGCAATCTCCTTGTACATTAGAAAAGCTCCTCATCTCTTTCATCAAAGAAACCACTCGGCCAACCTGTTTCTAAATCACCATCATCGGTAAGCAGTGTTTTATGTGCCACAACTCCTGCATCAGAAGACTCTAGATAGACAATAGAGAGATCCGCTTTGCTAACTGGCGTAAAGCCACTTGGCAACGCTTGATCTGTCGTTTCTCTGATACGGCGAAGTAAGCGCAGGATCAGATGCTCACTGTGAGTTTCAATGAGGTAATGGTTTTTACTGTCTGTTTGGGTTAGCAAATCACCCAATGAAACTTGTGCTTTGGGATGTAAATGTAATTCAGGTTGCTCGCAACAAATCAGGCCACGCTTGTTAGACTCTGCCGCAACCACCAAGGGGAAGACTTGTGAAATGCCGGCACCAACGTCACTTGCTGAAACCTCAATATCATTTGAAAGGTCCCACAAGGTAACCACGTCTTGTTGATACTCTCGTGAAGAAAAATACTTATGATTGACACCTTCGCTCGACGCTTCATCCAGTTGTCTACGTGTGAAATCACTAAACTTATCGCCATCATTGATATAGTCGATTCGCCCTTGCTCAGACTTTTCAACCAAGGCATAACCAAGATCAAGCCAATCACGGCCTGCCATCCAGCGGTTAACTCGATGAACCACCTCCATATCGGCATTGAAAATGGTGTCCCAACTCGCCTTACCCGAGTACCAATCCTTTTGAATCACCTTATCTTCAGCATCGAAAGTAGAATCAGGAATTTGTCTTAGTGGTCCAATAGCAACGCTGTCTGAAAGAACATCGTTTAGGTTGGCGAGCGATGCGACAATCACATCACTAAAAATCTCCTCGATTCTGCGAGTAATCAAGTCATGTTCGGACTCTAAGCTAGTTTCTAACCTTTTATCTAGCCTTGGTAGTGCACCTGATCGAGATTGAAAGTGAAATGGAGCGTGAACAAACCTTCGTTGACTATTCGGTAACAATACATCTATCGGGGTAGAGGTTGCTGCTTCTAAAACATGGTGATGAAATTCACCGCAGGAGCCATCTTCCCGATAAGTCATTTCTGTGTCATCTTCGTCATCCGTTTTAAATAAAGGATGAAGATAGTTAACTCGGCTCACTTCAGCGTTGTCGTTCGGCTTGGTGTTCTTCACTTCCAGAATGAACTCGTTGTCTAACCACACAGATTGGCGGTAGACAAACGCTGTTTTTTCAGCGTGAGACCACTTGATTTCAAACTCAATCGCGATCTCGTCGGCCCATTCACTAGGGCTACTCATATTGAGTAAAGGTTCAGATACGGACTCACCTAACTGTGCCGCTTTTTGATGTAAACCCTCAATAAACCAAGTGCTATCATCGAAGCTGTGTCCTGCTTGATTTTTTGGTTTCTGGTACTCAACCTTGATTACCATGGTTTTAGAGAGATCTTTACCGTTAATAAGATTCTTAAAGCCGCCAACGTATTTATTACCGAGCGCTTCAATTCGCTGAGGGTCACATTGCCCCTTATTAATTACATGCTGTAAGTAGAACAGAGCCATAAGGACACTGCTCTTACCGACACTATTTGGGCCGAACAATAAGGTGACTGGTGCAAACTCGATAGTTTGTGTTTGCTGGAATGAGCGGAAATTGGTTAGAGATAGCTTGGTGATATTCATTTTCAGCGGTAATCATTAACTTTAAGTGGTTATGCTGATACAAATCAGCGAGTTAACTCATACTATTATCATCAAATTGCATATATTTATAGAGTTGACATCACATATACAAATTAAAAATTGAGTCAATACTATTAGTGAAGGATGGACTGCAAATCTCAACATTGATAACAACACAAAATGGTTGGGTTGCTATTGTTTAGACATAAGGATGATTTGAACATCTAGTTTTCTAACATGCCGAGTGATGAGGCTCTATATGAAATATATCTTAGCTATTCTTTTTCCTGCCATCGGCCTCATGATTGGCTCGCTGGCGATACCTTTCGGGATCTTCATCGGAGTGTTTAGCTACTTTTTCGTCTCTCACATGACTGAGACCAGCGACTTTTCCCCTATGGCTTCAACTTCAGATACAGCTTCAGGCAGTGAACATTCAGACACCACGCCCAGTAACGACCAGGATGATCAGTTTGAATCCGACACTATCGAAAGCACTTTGTTTTCAGAAGACACCACAACGTTTGATGACAATACAATTAACCCTGCTACGGGGTTACCTATGATCGGTGGCATTGGCGGCGTGGATGCAGGAGGCAATCCATTCGGCATAGATTCATCGGATAGCTTTGATAGTACTAGCCTCTTTGACGACTCGATCAGTTCACTGAGTGACGATAGCATGAACAGTAGTTTGTTTGATGACAGTACAAACAGTTGTTTCGATGATTCGAGCCTATTTGACGATGATAGTTTTGGCTGCGGGAGTTCAAGTTTTGATGACCCTTTTTCGTAACTGAGCCTGATAGTCATTCAAGGGATTTAGCTGGATAAACAATAAAGGATGGCCATTGTTGTTGATAGCAATGCTGAAAATTCTCAGCATTGCTAATAATTTGAGGGTTTATTTAGGGCTTGGTTTACAGTTCGCCAGAGAAAGCTTTTTGGGATAGAGAGTTAAACAATAACTCAAGTTCCGTACTACTAGACTTGTGCGTCATCGTTTTTTCATAAACAGATTTCGCCAATGATTCATACTGATTTTGTATCTCTATTGGTGGTAATAAAATCTTAATGTCCTGCAATTCTTGCGCATTGATATTTGCCATACCAACAATACTTTTACACATTCCAACTAAGACCTTTTTTCCATGCCCTGAGTTTAGATATCCAGAGATGTAGTAATTGTTACCAAGCTCGTTAGGTCGAACACGCACTAAATATCCGGCAAATGCCATTGGTTCATCTTGATTATATACTGCCGTTTTCCCCACAAGCTCACGACTATTAGTACGGTTAAACAACAAATCACCCCTATGAACAAGGTACTTTGGTAGTTCTTTCTCCGTCAGATCAATATACTTTAAGTCAGTAAAGTCCCACCCACCCTGATAGGTAATATTACCCATACGCAGAACAGGAAATTCTCCATCTGTCTCTGATGCTTTACCTGATGTTCCATAATTTGCGGTATCAACTAGATCTCGAATAGTACCTAACGGAAACCCTTTCGGGTTAGTAACCGGATCACCAAACATATCCAGAAAGACACTGCGTAGGAACTCATCGGCTAAGTCGATGGCTTGCTTGCGCTTTTGGCGGATGGTATCAGCTTTATCTAAGATGGCTGCTATGCGTTTTTGTTCAGCTGGTGGTGGGAGTGGGACATCTATCGACTTCAAGAAATCTAAAGTAATCCCTTTAACCGTAGCTCCTTTACCTTCGCCTTCTATATACTTGGCTTTTGATTCAAGAAATCTTGCCAAATATTGCTTATCAAGAACATTCTCATCTTTAATAAAAAGAGCTTTTAAATCTTGGTTAATTGCCAAATCTACACCCGCAATAGCAACTTTTCCTAGAGCCATCCGAGTAGGAACGATTATCGTCCCTTTAGGTATTATATTAGTCGCAGAATTCTCAGCACCCTGCGTTGTAATATAGTCCTCAGCTTTCGATAGAACCCTTGTCTTCAGGTCCTTAACTGATGCCCATGGGATATCACCATTCCAGTACTCGTCTATTTTCTTACTTGGCGTACCCCCACCTTTAATCGTAACGAGTTCTCCTAACTTCTGTACAGAAATGCTCATAGCATCCCCTCCAACTCATTTAGGTCAGCCAGAATCTCATTCTCAAGTGTTTTCAGCTTACCAAGAATCACCTTAGGATCTTCGTACACCTCTTCCTCGTAAACGACTTCTTTGTAACGGTTGATAGAAAGGTCGTACTTTTGCGCTTTAATATCTTTCGCCGACACCATAAAGGCTTTCTGGGTTTTGTCGCCAAACTCTGCGGTCAGCGTTTCGGTATCGTTCGCTTGGTATAGCTCGCTGTAACGCTTCCATTTTGCCAGTGCTGCTGGAATGTCGTTGTCTTTGATAGGGTTACGCTTATCATCCAGTGAGTAGCCGTCTGCTTGCATGTCATAGAACATCACATTGTCGGTGCTACCGCCTTTAGTAAAGATAAGAATACCGGTAGATACCCCAGCGTATGGCTTAAATACACCGCTTGGTAATGAGATCATGGCTTCCAGTTGGTTATTTTCAATCAGCTCTTGACGTAGGTCTTTGTGCGCCTTTGAGCTACCAAACAAAACACCATCAGGCACAATGGTTGCGCTACGTCCACCCAGTTTTAGCATGCGCAGGATTAACGCCACAAATAGTAGTTCCGTTTTCTTGGTTTTCACCATCGAAAGTACTTGCGGGTTTACCGACTGCTCATCTAGGCTACCTTTAAAAGGCGGGTTAGCTAGAATTTTGTCAAAGAAGTTCTCTTCTTGAGCTTTGCCTGCAAAGTTCTTATTCAAGCTGTCTTGGTAGGTGATATTTGCAGAGCTTACCCCGTGCAGCAGCATGTTCATTGCCGAAACGCGTAGCATGGTGGTGTCGAAGTCAAAACCCCAGAACATTTTATTATTAATGTGGTCTTGGTATTCGTGCAGCATGTCACCGGTATAAACGTTATTGCCATCTTCATCCTGGTAAATGCTTTCTGGGCTAGTGTGAGTACGCGTTAGGTATTCCATTGCGCGAGAAAGGAAGCCCGCGGTACCACACGCAGGGTCACAAATCACATCTGTTGGTTGCACATCCAGCATTTCAACCATCATGTCGATGATATGACGAGGCGTACGGAACTGTCCGTTAATGCCAGCAGAAGAGAGCTTACTCAGTAGGTATTCGTAGATATCACCTTTCACATCACTCTGCTCGAGCGGAAGCTTATCAACCATTTCAACCGCAGATAGCAGTACCGATTCACTACGAATCTCCACATCAGCATCCGCCATAAACTGCGCAATGTCTGAACCGTTTAACTCAATATCAGAAAAGTGAGGAAAAACGTTGTTACGCAGGTGAGGAAGCAGTTCTGCACCCGACATGTTTTTGAAGTTTTGCCAACGTAGCAACTGACCTTCAGGCGTTTCCGGAAACTGGCGATTAAACGGTTTACCTGTACGTTTAGCCTTTTTCTCTGCCGTGGTTTCTTGCATATCTAACATTCGAGAGAACATTAGGTAACTTATCTGTTCAATCACCACCAGCGGGTTGGTTACCCCACCCGTCCAAAACTTTTCCCACAGACCATCGATATCGTTACGTAATTGACCAGTTAGCATAGTGCGCTCTTCTTTTAGTGGCTATCAACTTTGCAAACGACAAAGTTAAGAGGTGTAGATTATGAGATTTTATAATGAATAAGGGAGTTCGTAACCTTACAAACTCCCTTTTCGGTGTTTTGAATGACCGTTTGGTTAATGTGGCATCAAAAATGGCTGCATTAACGCTTCAAGCTCGTCCGCTTTTGAATCGGTGAAGATATCTAAGCCTTCGCCATCGGTTAGGCGCTCAAACGGCCCCTCGTATAAATCTGCGACTTTGATACGCCCGTTCTGACAAATAAAGCGTTTCAATTGATTCAAAAACTGCACTTGCTTGTAGCTAAGTTGGTTATTTTGAATGAAATCGGTAAAGCGTTGATTGACGAGATCGGCGTCTAAACCCACTAGCTGAACCAACGTTTGGCTCAGCTCTTCTGAAGTTCTTCCATAAAAAGCGTTCAAAGCATTCGCATCAACACCGGGGTGCTGCGTTAAAATTGTTGAAGTCAGTGATTTTAGTTCATCTTCTGTCACTGCTTGGTTGTTATGAATCTTCTGTAATACAGGATTATCAGCGAGCATTTTATCGAGAATATCTTTCAAACGCTTACGGTAAACCATGGCTTCTGTTTCATCACCGATAACCACCACACGGTCAGTTTCACGAACCTCGCCATCTTGCGCTGTGGTTGTCTGAATATTCTCATAGGGAGACAGTTCTTTCTTTTTGAACTTCATAATCCCACGCAGTTTAGTGCGTGTGTTTTCAAGCTGCTCTAGCGTAATGTCTTGCCAGTATTTCTGGGTTTGCACTCTTGCGATTTCATCGCCTTGTTTGCGCACTTCTGTAATGGTCACTGCTAGGTTTTGTAAGCGAGAGATGTAATCCGCTTTTAGGTTTTCGATCTCACTACTACCTGATAACTGAGCACTTTGAATTTGTGAGGTTAAGCGATCCAGCATTGAGGCATCTTTGTCTTTTAGTGTGCGATTTCCCATCAGAGGCGCGATTGTAGTTTCCAGTAAATGCCTAGTGGAACCATTCATTTGGAGTAACTGATCAGTTTCTTGGAGCTGTTTTACGTTTCTCAGCTCACGGCGAACGGCAATTGCGCCTTCGGGTAGGTCACAAATATCCGCTTTCATCTGCGCGCAAGCGAGCTCAAAGGCTTTAACGTCGGCACGCTTTTGAGCTTCATCGGCAAGTTGTAAGCGTGCTTCAAAGACGGTTTGCAGCAGTGAACGGCTAACGCCAGTGTCTGCTTCTACATACTCTTCTTCAAAATATTCAAAGTTGCCATAGTGGTCGAAAATCAAGAACTCTTCTTTGTCTTTATCGGGGCCAAACAGATCTGGACAAAGTCTTGTACCACGCCCAATCATCTGCCAGAACTTCACCCAAGATTTCACAGGGCGTGCAAACACAAGGTTGACCACTTCTGGAACATCGATACCGGTGTCCATCATGTCTACTGAAATAGCGATACGGAAATCGTTATCTGGCTTTTTAAACTCGTCAATTCGAGCTTCTGGTCGATCAACGGCATTGTGGATCACCTTACACACTTTACTGCCGTATTGTGGATACAGATCTTCACAGAAGAGTTTCTCAAGTTGTTCAGCATGCGCTTGGTTTTGCGCAAAGATGATGGTTTTCCCCACTAGCGACTTAGTGGCATCTTTAATGCCATTTTCCATCAAGTTCTCTAGGATGGCACTGTCGGTTTCGACACTGAAAATCTTCTTGCCAATGTCTTTGCCTTTAATGGTGGTATTTTGCGCCTCTTCTTCTCCTAGATCTTCTTCAAGCTGCGCTTGTTGTTCTGGAGTGAGTTTGCTGTAGTGGATACCATCACGTAAGAATTCGGTAGTGAACTCTTTTACTCTGAATGGATTTAGGAAACGTGGCTCATGCGAGATCGCTTCTGCTAGGTCGAAGTTAAAGGTTGGGTCGCCATTTTCACATCCAAACAAGTCATAAGTGTTACGCGCAATGAACTTGACTGGTGTTGCAGTTAAACCTACCTGCATTGCATCAAAGTAGTCGAAAATGTCACGATAGCGGTTATAGATACTACGGTGTGATTCATCGGCAATGATCAAATCAAAGAAGCCTACATCCAATTGTGAGAATCGGTTCATCATACCCGGGTAAGTCGAGACGAATACACGAGCTGACTGGTCGACTTGGTTTTTCTCCCCGATGACACAACGCGGTTCACTTGGTAAAAAGTCTTTAAACGCTCCATCGGCTTGACGGCGCAGCTCCTTACGGTCACACAAGAATAGCACGCGCTTAACCCAGCGAGAACGAAGTAGCAACTCAACTAATGCAATGGATACACGAGTTTTCCCCGTTCCTGTTGCTTGAACAATCAATGCTTTACGGCGCTGATTTTGGAATTGGTTGGTCACCGATTTGATCGCCTCAATCTGATAAGGTCGACCTGCAATATTCGCGCTAGGGTTGAGTTGTTCTAAGTTTGGATCTTTATGTAAATGCTGGTATTGCAAAAACTTCAGGCTATCTTTGGAATAGAAGCCAAACACCTGACGATAGGTGTTGTATTGCTTGGTATCCCAAATGCAAATCTCATAGCCATTGGTATAAAACACAATCGGCTCTGGACAGTTATGTTGCTTTGCTAGACCTTCAGCATAATAGCGAGCTTGCTCTCTGCCTTTTTGCATATGTTCACGCGAACGTTTCGCTTCGACAACGGCAAGTGGCGTACCGTCGTCGTCCCAAAGAACATAATCAACATATCCTACTCCGGAGTTTGTCGGTTGGTGTTCGACTTCAACTTCAATGCCTACTTTTTCTGGATCGTTAATATCCCAACCCGCCTGAGCCAGTAATGTATCAATTAACAACTGGCGAGTTTTATTTTCATCCCATTGAAGGCTGTTCGCCGTTTGTTGACTACGCGATTTCGCCTGTGCTTTTGCTTGCTTGAGTTGTTCAGCCGTTAACTCGACCTGAGTTTCTGCTGCTTGTCGCTTCTGGCGCTCGCGCTCTAATTCATCAAACAGCGCTTGTTGCTTCTGTTCGTTCTCTTCAATAACTTTATCAAGTTGCTTTTGCGTTAAAGAGTTTGAGGTAGGTGCCTCTGGGTATACAAGCTCTTTGAGCTCGGATACTTGAAAGCCGTAATAGTTAATCGCAAGGTATTGAGATAAAGAGTGAGCTGTACCCAGTGCCGCATAAGCTTTACGCGTAGAACCGTCACCACCATGTGCAGTGTCATTCCCTTCTACTCGCAAGAAATGAAGCTGATCTCGAAGGCGTGATTCAGTGACATCAATAAAAGCATCGTTCTTTAGCAGTTCCATAAAGCTTGCCTGCGGAAGCCTTGCTAAACCATCAATGGCATAAATCTCTTTGGTGACTTCTTCGGCAAAGCCACGCAATCGCGTAATCGCGCTGCCAGGGTCTAAATGTAGGATCTGCTCAGCGAGGTATCCTAAATTTGCCAGTTTTTCGTTATGTTCACGAATGAGTTCGAAGTTTAAAGAAGTCGCCATAAGCCATTGATACTCCAAATTTGAATTGCATACCTTATATCAAATAATTGCTCTTATTACGATGACCGTGTATGCAATTGAGTTATATATTTCCTCTGAAACAATGCATAACATTTTATGCAGCAAAAGTCGGAAATAGTGCCAGTTATTTGTAAGTCTTTACACGAGTGGGGATCACCACGACATCAAGGTTATGCTCTTAAATAGAGCAAAGCCTGATTGTTTGTACATGATAGATACCTTTCATTGACGAGAGGTATTCTAATTGAAGCGCGTAAATGATAGCGACTTATAAGCTTACATCTCATACCAATATAGCCATTCAACGAAGCTATTAAATGTCATCTCTTTGTGTCTAATAGAACCATCATCTAGCACTTTAATATTTTCTTCAATGCAGCCATTGCACTTCACAATGATAGTCTTGCCTCTTAGGGTCGCTTCATAGCTTTTCTTACCTGTAACGAGACATTCGTCATTGTTAAAATGTGCGATAATTCGTTGAACTATTTCATTTTCCATCATTTTACTCCCTTAATTCAGAATTGAGCGTAAGCCGTCAACACTCAGAGGATTTGTTCCTCGATGTAAAATTGAATGGCAGTTTGAACAGACTGGGATTAAGTCTTTAACTGGATCTACCTTGTAGCTTTTAGCGATGGTATTAAGGGGCTTGATATGATGAACTTCAATGAACCCCGACCCATGAGGTCCGTACTTTTTCGCAAAGTCGAAACTGCAAATCTGGCATCTTGTACCGTAATATTCGATACATGCTTTTCTTGCCTTTGGATCCCTTTCATATTTATTAACAGTGACTTGTTTAACAGCTCCTTCAACATACTCCTGTGGCTCTTGTGTATTGATTTCACCACTGATCGAAGAATCATCAGCTTGTTTAAGACCCCAATAAATTTTATCAACCTGATTCTGTGCGCTGACATCTGTTAACTTACCTAAACCTTCCGGTGTA
Source organism: Vibrio sp. 10N.247.311.13 (assembly GCF_041467595.1). Lineage (NCBI taxonomy): Bacteria > Pseudomonadati > Pseudomonadota > Gammaproteobacteria > Vibrionales > Vibrionaceae > Vibrio > Vibrio sp. 10N.247.311.13. The sequence goes on from NZ_JBFSUX010000005.1 coordinate 26,265, forward strand.
ATTTCTCGCACAATGATGTAGTAGCCTGAATCTGGGTTCCCCCCATTAGGGTTAAGACCAATCATTTCTACTGGTGTACCAGCGTACGTTTCAAATTTGTGCCCAATAGAAAAATTGTACTCAAACAGATCACCATCATTGTCTCTAACCACGTTGAGCGTTCGATTATTAACTTCGGTAAATGTGTAGGTTGGTTTCTGGCCATGTTTACTGGCTTTTCTTGTATATTTAGTCATTTAGAACTCATCGGTTTGGAGTAACTGTAAAAATATCGAATAATTATCAGAACAAACTATCAAAATCGCCTTCACTTTTTTGTGATAATAGCTCTGACCATTTTTCTACCAATTTGTACGCTGTTTTTGTGCAGTAATCTGCGCCATCTTCTCGCTCAACACCAATAACATGCTGCTCAGTTAACAGTAAATAAGCCGCGAGTTGCTGAAGATTGCCTGTTTGTGCCAACCGATTAACATCAGGCTCGTATTGCGAATACTCATCCGCCAAATCTTCATCCACCTCATCAGGGTCATAAACCCCAATTGGGTCCCATTCGGTTAGCAGCACTTCACTCACTGTTTGAGAAAAGCCATTGTCAGCTTTTGCTGCCGGTAGCGTGGCTAACATCGCGTTTAGCAGTTGAGTAATACCGTTGCTAACCACCTCAGCACAGTTCAGTTCATTCGCATACGCAAAGCCATGCGATCCGATTAACTCGTTGGGTGACTCGTCCCAACCGGGCAGATAAGCGTGATAGCCCACCAATGGGTTCTCTTCCTTCGCGGCGTTATAATCAACGCACACGACACTCTCGCTCACAGGTTGCGGAAACGGTGTCAGGGGGAGTGTGTAGTGGCCGACGATGACAGGAAACAAAGGTGGCGTGTTGTAAGCCATTGCACCACACTCAACGGGCGTATCGGGGATGGATGTTTTTTGAGCAGCTGGAACCACCGCCAATTCTCGATAGCTATCTACTGCGTACTCGTCTTTCCACCAAGCAACACGAATGTCGTTACGCTCAATGCCATTCTTATCTGCAAAGCTAATGCCTTGTGGCAAATGTGCTTCTGGCCCTTTAAGCAGAGTTTCAATTAGACCAAACAGTTCGTGATTACGATTAAAAGCCTCTTCCCAATGTTCTGATTTTAGTGAACGGTCTGGATTAAGGTACTGCTCTAAGCGTGCGATGCTCTCTTCGTGCCAGCAGGCATGAATAGCACGAATATCGCCACAATTAAGATACAAAGGCAGGGTCATAAACCACTCGACCCAATGTTGATGTAATGGCGAGTCTTCACCAACCTGCGCGAGAAAATGCGCGTGTTGTTTTTGATTGCCTGCTTTACTGCGATCGCGAAGGTGCTTTCCGTCAGCGCCCTTTAGGTACCAACCCACCGCATTAAACTCGTGGTTGCCTAGTAAGCAAAGCGCTTGTTTATTGTCGACTAAGTTTTTAACCGTATTCAGCGTCGCGATATGATCGGTTGCTGAATTTGGGCTGTTATCAACTAAATCCCCAATGAAGACAATAGTGGTATTAGAGTCATCACTCTGTTCTGGTAGCCCTTGGCTGTCGAGCAAAGTGGTTAATTTATCTTGCTGAGCGTGAAGATCGCCAATAAAAAACACGCTTTCCAAATGATGCTGTTGCTTAAACTGTAACCCTTGCTCTAGCTGCAGACAGCGCTGCTCAAGCATTGGCCGCATCACCTCTTGCCAATAACGTATATCAAGTAGCCCACCCGACATACCACCTTGATTAAGAGACTCGATATAAATGTCATTGCTGTCGTTTGCTCGCCATCCGACTAGTCCTGCTTCACTCGATGCAAGCCTTGCTTGCTCAAGTAGTGTCACAACGTAATCATCCACCCATTTAAGTAAGCCTACGGTGGTGTAGCGGTCGCTATTGGCGATTAACTCGACGGGTAAGATGGACCATAATGCGCTGTTACCACGCAGGCCGTATTGGTTTAATTCACTGAACAGAGTGGTAATATATTTGCTTTCAATTAAGGCCAAGGAGTGCTCCTACTGCTGACGCTGTTTATTGATGATTATCGAATGGTGAGTGGGTTATTGAATCGCCCGCTGGCTATTGGGCGATTTTATCCTCGCAATATTGCCAACTCGTGACTCCTCGCTATGTAGCGTTTATATCGGTACTGCTGCATAAGATTCATGAAGGTTCCTTGTCACGATTTATTGGACTGCTACGATATACGATATTACGTTTTGATTATGTGACCCGTTTACCTAAAATAAAATGTGTGGGATATTGGTAAGCTTACAAAAAACAATCAATTTATCTTGGCTTTTCTTGCTGATTCAAGCCAATCAAATATAACTTTACGGGTACTTTCGGTTGCTAGTTTATTTCGAGCGCCAGCAATTTGATCGATTTCAAAGGGAAATGATTTGCCGGGAAGAATACTAACCCCAATGGTCATTCGCTCAGGTTGAAAAAGTCTAAATACAGCATACCGACCTTGAGCAATACGGTTATGATAAACAGCGATACAATGGCGCATCTCAGCGCCTTCCTTGCATAGGTCATCATAATCTTGGATCTGCTCTATCTTGTCTGTCTTACAAAGGCAGCGCATATAGGGTATATTGGCGTCAATGGGCCTCATAGACTGTGTTCGAGCTAAGTTATGTCTTTGCACCCAATCATCATGCAACGCAACCAAAGCCTCATTGTTTTCAAGGCGAACAATGTTTTGCATTGGCTCTTGTACTCCCAACGCTTGACCAAGTCGCAATGAATCTTCGATGCATAACGTTAGTTTTAGTCGCGTTGTGTAGCCGGTGTTCTCCAATGATTGACCTAGACGTGTACCTGTCAGAAATGGATGTGTATTGTCTAATGATAAGCTAGAGAAGTTGATTTTTTTGTAATGACTGAACCTCTTATAATGGCAAGTTCTGGCATCAAGGAGCTTCATCACGTGGAAGATTTCCCCCGCACGTTCATACGTCAAATCTAACTTATCGATAAATCTTAACGCAGACTTGGTGCCTGCAAGTCCAAGTTGCTCTAGGATCTTTCTTTGTCCCTGATTTGCTAGTCCTAGAGCCTGTTCATTATCAACAGGGTAATGCTCACAGAGCATCGCTAGAATAATCGGTCGGACATTTAGTATCTCTCTAGCGTTGACACTATTAGCTGCAAGCCAGAGCATTTGGTACTGGTGATCTGGAAAAATTTCACTCTGAGCTAACAACGGTTTAGGAATGGCAGATAACCACCCATCTCTGGTCGCCTCATTACAGATAAAATCTAGGCCAATACCAATACCTCCCTCAATCATATCTTGTCTACCATCTGGATAGTTGCGATAAGCCGTTAAGCGATCGCTCCAATGACAAATAACGATATCAAAGTTATATCCTATTGAACTAGTAGGTATAGTTGCTAAAGAAGTTTTCATATTATTCAAACACCAAACTGTTAAACGATAGCGGGTTAATTTTTTTCACCTTAAGCGGCCTCTAAACGAGAAATAATGGCTTCTAAAGGCAAGTCTTTATCACGGATTAACTCAACGACAGCTTCGATATCTTGTTCGCGGTTCAAAGCTAACGCATGATTTAAATCATCAATGAGTGTCAGCGCCTGCGCTTTGGTCAGATTTCGTAGCAAACTCACTCGATTATCCGCTGACATTGTCATCAACTCTAAGGCGGAATCTTTGGTTTGTTTAGCTGAATGAGCAATGTTCTGCTTTTTTGCTTCTTTAGAATTGGTTAGGCTTTCTTCTTTCTCCCTCTCTCTCGACGGAGAATCTATGCTCACGACAGTCGTAGCTCGAAACTCTCGAACATCAGACTCGTTCATCACGGTTTCTGCAGGTAAAGGTTCAAGACTCTTCTGGTTACACTTGTTTTTATTAACGAGAAGTTCAGCGTAATAAGCCATTGTTGGCAGCATGAAATTTAAATGCTTTAGAATTGCTTGCTCAAGCTCTTTCATTTCATTTCGTTTGATATAGACGCCATCTTTTCGCGCTTGCAATGCGAATGAGATGGAATGCTTTACCGCGTCTAAGCGATTCGGGGTGATATCGTCTAGCTCTTGAGTCTCTAAAACACGAGACTCTTCTTGAGATTTCAACACCGGTAGGCGTGTGCGCAAAGATTTAATACAACCCTGAATTAGCTTATCGTTAGAGGCTTTTATGGGATTAGGTAATTCAGGGGTAGGTTTCGAATCATCCACTTCAGCTTTACTCGCTCTAATTTCACGCTTTACTTCAGCCATAAAGTTATTGATTGATTTACAATCTGATGGCGTAGACCCAGTAAAAATGGGCTTTGGTACACCATCTATAAGTACTTTTAGGTGATTTGTCTGAGTTCTTTCGTAAGAGAAAGGCGTAGCTGTACCAAGTTGGTCATTTAAAAATTTGATTACACGCTTTTGGTATTTGCTGTAGCTAGATTGTTTACACATGACAGGCCTCTCAAACTAAGTCGTTTCGTTGAGAAGCATAATATTTGAAAGGGGTTTCGAAATGAGGTTTATAAGCTTGTGAAAAACGTATCTACCAAGATGAGGTTCATGAATGTAGCTAAAGCGAAGCCTTAGTTAGCTTTGATTATCGTGGTATTCAATGTCCACTTTCATAACTAAACCTTTTACCATCGCATCCCATAACGCAGGAGCATATGTTTTAAGAATAACCACAGCTGAGTTTCGCTGATTACTGGAATCAGAGGCTCTATCAATTTCCAACCATTCTTCAATAGAATATACGTCTGCACCTTGATAAAGCCAATCTCCAACGTTGCGTCGAATAGAGTCTTCAGTTCCGGTTTTTATATATATATGTCGACCTTCTCCTGTCGCTATATAATCGATCACTCCAACTTTAAGCATATTAATCCCTTTTAAATCTCATTTACTTTTTAGTAACAATCGAAACGAACATTCGTGCAGAAGTAACAATAATATTTTAGCCCCTAGATTCGAGCGAACATCGACGTTCTAGGAGCTATGAGCAATAAAGCTAAGCATTCAATTTACATATCGTTTTATTGACTTATCAATTGATGCTTCAATAACTTCAAGTACCCAATCAGAATCCCGCTTTATTGGCTCATTCAAGCAGTGATGAAGCACCGTTACTACAACTTCCGCCACCTCACTCACAAACTTATGCTCTCTTACATAATGCATTGGGTATAATGACGTTCTTTCTCTTACCAAACAATAGACTTCTTGATAGTTTTCATCGATATCCTGATGTGACATGGCTTTGAAATGTTGCCCTTGAATCACATCGAAGCACAAACTAGTGCAATGGATTGTCAAAGGAGAATACTTCATTTATCACCTCCTAACCCACCACTATTAACTTTTTTCAATAGACGTTCAAATGCACTTCCATCATTCCGAGTTAAATTAGGTACGAAACGGCTGTATGTCTGAAAAAGCATCTTGGTCGTCGTATGCCCCATTTGCCTAGCTATCCACTCAGGGGCTTCACCAGCGGCAAGCATCAGAGTGGCATAAGTATGGCGCGTTTCGTATGGACGACGATACTTCAACCCCATCTCTTTTAACGCAGGCTTCCAAATTCGGTCACGGACATTCCCTTTGTCCAAAGGGTTCCCTGAAGCATTTGTAAAGACGAACTCTCCTTCCCCTGTTAACTTGAATTGCTTTTCCAAAGCCTCATAAACATGAGAGTTCATTTGAATATCTCTAGTAGAACCTGTCGTCTTAACTGTATCCATTCGCCCATGCACATAAGTTTCACGAACAGAAATTGTCTTCAAATTGAAATCTACGTATTGCCACTTCAAACCATCAATCTCTGAAGTCCGCATCCCAGTAAAGAAGCGTGTAGTGAAATACGTCTTGTAATCTTCCCTAATTTTGTCGAGAAACTGCATTACTTCCTCAATACTAAACGGCTGAACGTCTCTTCTATCAATTCTCAACGCTTTAATATTTTCAAACGGAGTTCTAAATTCATAACGATCTGCAGCTTCTGACAACATCATCCTTAATGGCGTCATCACGTGATTAATAAACTCTGCTGATAGTTTCTTACCCGATTTTGGTTTAGCTAATTCAGCTCTGAACTTCAAAATATCTGGCCTAGAGATCTGATCAATAGAAGTACTTCCAAAGTGTGGAACAAGGTATCTGTAAAGGTATAAACGAATACTCTCCTTATAGCTTTCTTTCCATCGACTTTCGTTTTCTTCGTACCACTCAGCGGCAAAGTCTTCTAATGAAATAAGAGAAGTACCTTGTGCTTCGTGTATTGCACTTTTATAACTCCCCAACATTTCTTGCTTTACCTTTTCGGCCTTACAGTCCTCCTCAAGAAATCGAGCAGCTCTACTTGAGCTTGGAAAGTAATCTCTATAGACGAAAGACCCCAGTCTTATGTCTGCATCTATCTGATTAAGCAGCTTTTGCAACTTCCTGGTATTCTGAATGGTATTAGGTAAGGCAGTCTGTTCTCTGCATCGGATATCGTTGTACCTAAAATCCAGAAATAGTTTTCCATTTCGTTCTCGTACTTTACCCATAACAGATACGCCCTCCAGCCATTGGAATTATATTTTGATTTCGAGATGCAGATTGATACAAATCCCACTCAATTGCTTCCCAAATGTAGAGAATTTTGCGACCATTGAAAGGTCGGATGTAATGCTTACCTTCGATGAAAAGAGAGTCTCGCAATGTCGCGTTAATATAGTTGGCGCTAAATTTGATACGACTTGCGAGCTCTTTTGCAGTCAATAATGTTTGGTCCATAATGACCTCCTTATTTGCTAGCCAAGAATAACTTTCGTCCTGACAAGACAAACTATAGAGCCATTAATTCGTCCCATCAAGACGATTTATATACCAAATAATTATATATAAATGATTAGATATAAGATAAAAGAATTATTAGAGGTTAAATCGTTACGCGAAAAACGTAAGATTACTTTATCTGAAGTTGCCGAAGCCGTTGGAGTTCAAAGCTCCGCGATGTCAAAGCTTGCTAATAACAAAGGTTATACAACCACAACGACCACTTTGAATGAATTGTGTAAATTCTTCGAATGCAAGATCGAAGAGCTTATAGAGTACATACCAGAATAAGAGCCAAGTTAGATATGTATCTAGATCATAGCGATCTCTCAACTATCCCACTTCAATTTCCCCTTCCAGATGATCTATTGTTTGGAATAGGCCCCTGCTCTAAAAGCACAGTTGCTGCTAGTTTATTGAATACAGCTAGTCGCTAACTTAGTTTTGCCCCAAAACCGTTTAGAGTCGATACTCTTCTCTAAACGACGATGTTCATATTGACCAACATTTTCTAATGTTAAAAGATTATGAATAAACAGTTTAGTTGAAGGTCAATATGGATAGTAATAGCAAGGTTATCTACAAAATCACATTCCCAAACGGCAAGATCTATATCGGGTCGCTTGATTTGATCATTAACAAAGCCGCAAAGGTCAACAAATCCTAAAAACATCATTACGTTTAAACCGCTCTTCAAGCTCGAAGGCTTCCACTTCAAAATTGTTGCAACGATACCCACGAGTCAATGCCTCAACGATATACTGAGACAAAAACTCAATCGACCCTAACCGTTGCCATTGCTGAGTATGAACAAGTTCGTGAAAGTGGAGGTGCCAGCGATATCTATATTCTTCTTTCACGTAGACGGTGTCTTCAAGGGCAATCCCTGCCGCCTTGCCAAATAACAACCCCGAAGGCAGTAATTTTGGCACTTCCTTGACATAAATCACCTTCGTTTTGGCCAACAATTCATTACTGAAGTAAACCGACAAGAAAGGGACAACTTCCTGGCATGAGTTGGCGAGTGGTATATGTTTTCTATTGATTCTCCTGATATAGCGAAGTAACAGTGGCGATATCACGAGACATACTCCCCGAACAAGTGGGACTATTACTCTCCAGACGATCTTATTAACTGTCACGTGATGCCATACTCATCAAGAGATCTACAACCATACGAGGATCATCAAAAATGAGCGGCTTTTCGCCCATTAGCTTAAACTTTCCGTCACCTCTTAGAATAATCTTTTGCTGCGTTTGTTCCTTAAACGGATAGCGCCAAACACTCAGCTCAAAGCCATCATCGATATCCTCTCTATGCACGGTGCACACCTGGCTATCCAACATTACAACCAGTTGGTTGTAGTCTTTAACTAACTCATCAGAGTAACCAAAACCCATTTGCCAGAATGAATCAATGAGCCGAGGCACACTCCCCTCGTTTTGAATATTCGTAACTCTTTCATGAATCGAAATCGCGAGCTGGACACATTCTTGTTTGGTTCTATGGCTCCCGAGTACCGCACTTTGAAATAGATATAAATAGCCATCTAAAGCATGCGCTTTGCCCGCATCATGTGGTTTACCAATCAACAAGCGTGAAATATCATCGACCATTAGCGACAACAATTCTAGCTCGCCAGGTATCGGAGTGGTAATTGGAAAAGGTACAAGAGCTGATAACAGATTCTCAATTTGCCTAACGATCTCTTTATTATGGTTATTGGCGTCAACAATTGAAGATACTATTGGCAATGCCTGAAAAAGCTGGTGGTTAATACTGCTTTCCCAGGCCTGTTCTGTACCATCATCACGAATAAAGCCCCCCGCCGCATCAAAGCCATAGCTATAGTCGCCTGTATTGTCCTGAATTGTATCTAGCGCTGCGAGATTTAGGTCAATCCAATCAATGGCACGAGCATGCTCTATTCCCTCATACCACTGCTCAAACGATTCGACTAACTCTTGCTGACGTTGTCGCCCTTTACTGCCAATGATAGAGCGCTGGCTAACGAGGTGCTGATAAATCGCCAAATGCACAAATATGGGACTTATACGATTGAGGAAATCGGGATACTTTTTGGTGTAGCTATCCCACAACCCATCACAAAACTGCTTCGCAAGACACGCCGTTAAGTTTTCGTTCGTCATCGTATTTCCCCCAAAACTATCTGATTGATTCATCTCACCTCGCCAATAAAAGCCAATTTATAGGCTATCACCAACCAACTTAAACGCCTCTTCAGTTTTATACCCATCAAGGATCAAGTTGATGATGTCGTCTCTATGTTGGGAAGTAGCTTTCGGAAGACTTGCTTTGTTGGCTTTAAAAAAGTCCAACGTCATTGTCATTGCATCAGCACGTGAAAGCCTAACGGGAGGGGTAGCCTTTTGTTCCGCCGTTTCAATGTACATATCAAAATCGTCAGAGACTGAAGACCAGTCATAAGCAAACACTTCGTCTCTTAACTTAACGGGATCGAAGTACTCAGTAACGCCATTACCGCATTCACCCGCAGTCTTATTGATAATAAGGGATGTCACATCAGGTAAGCCGCGCTCAGAGGTAAACAATCGTACAACGTCAAGCTTGCGACCAGCCGACACGGGTAACGCACGTTGCACGTATTCAGCATCAGGATGTGATTCTTTAGCTCGCTTAACCAGCTCACCATAAGTCAGGCAATGCTTATGACGAGCAAGATCCACTAAAATTGGATAGTAAATTGCGGCCAACTGAACATCGTTTAACGTGATATTGGCATACAAACTTTGAACCTGTTGTTCCATTTTAACCTCTAATATTTTCATTATTATTTGCGAATTGTGTCATTCGTTCTAGCCAGACGTATAGTGAACCATCGTCTACAAATTTTTGCCATAAACCATCATTAAATCTGTCGCCTCTAATGATGGTTGTGATCACTTGAAAGCCCTCAACATAGCTCATGCGCTCAAGAAACTGCTGTTTTTGATAACTCTCTGCAACAGGGGCCCTGAGATCAGTCGCGATCAGCGCTCGATTGGGAAAATCCATCCAACGGTAATCAACCAAGATACAGCCATAGTCATACAACAGCGGATAGATAGACTCTTGCAATGAGCTTTCAGGCATACTCGTTATCTGGTTGAGCATTGAAGCAAGATCTTCAAACGTAGGAAGCATTGCCAGCAATGTTGCTTGCTCTTCAATATGCTCTCGCCAAGCTAGTTTCTCAAGCCATAACTTTGGCAATTGGCTATATCCATAGAATGCGCCAGCGAGTTGCCCGTAGATTGCAGCCGTCGTATCTGCATCAGCGCCCAAATTTGCCGCTAATAGTGCTCCTTGCTCAAAACTGCTGCTATGAGCAAAAGACCACAATGCCGCCTCGAGCGACTTAACAACAAATCCACTCCCCTCAATTTGTTGCCTTGTCTTAGTTATAAATGAACCATTCACTATCTCACGTAAATCATTATGAATATCTGCGCTACCCCAATAGTTTTCCAGTTGGGCGAATAATTCGGCTTTACTTAACGTACCTTTCAGGTCATCAAATATTCGATACATTAGCCAAGCCATAATTTCACAGGACTCAACAGCTCTTTTCTCCGCATGAGTGGTAACGGAACTATGCCTTGCCGCTTTAACAGCGTCATCTTCGCCGACTGACCGGAAAGAAGAATAGAAAATAGGTATGGGGGCTAAGCGCATCAAGCTGCCATTTCCAGCACTCCATTCATCAGCTGAACCTGCAATAGCAACGTTCGTAGATTCGAAAGAGGTTAAAGCGTCAAGAACTGTATTGCCGATATCGAAACATTGACCAGTGACCGAGTTTTCTCCAAATTTCCACCAAGCCGTGTAACGTTCCATTTGGTCTTCAGCGTTTTGGTTACCCACAGCCAAAAGACTGTCTGCCAAACACAACATCATCGAAGTATCATCAGTCCATTGACCTGCCTTTAAGTGAAATGGGCCACCACCTACTATATCTGTTAGTGGCGAATAGCTATCTTTGGGACAAAACTCCAGTGTTGTGCCTAGCGCATCTCCCATAGCCAAACCCGTCATTGCACCTTTCGCTTTATCTAATATAAGTTGCTTATTACCTTCGTGATTTTCTGAACGACTCAAATGGAACCCTCTTCCCGATAAATTCAACGACTATCCTATCTGATCCCTATCACTTACATAAGTGTCCCATTTTGGTACATGCCAATATTTGATACATCAATCGTCCGTTTCTTGATCCACCTCTTAACACCGCTTACTCATTTTGTTGCATTCTAGAAAATCAACCCTACAGGCATTATCAAAGGATTGGTATGCACTACGAAAGGCTAAAATCGAAACACAGAGAAGTCAGAGAACAACACACAAGATCATTGGCGGTTCGTGTCCATCGAGCACTAAGTTGGCTCAACAAAGCCGAACAATCGGGCGATTTAGACAGCCAATTTATCTTCTACTGGATCGCCTTTAACGCAGCCTATGCTCAACACATTGACCGTTCAATATTAATGAGCGAGCGAGGTAAGTTTCAGCAATTCCTTTCAAAGATTGTCTCTCTAGACAATGAGGGTCAACTGGCTGAATTTGTATGGCAGGAATATACCAACACGATACGTGTGGTTCTCAATAATGAGTTTATCTTTGAATCCTATTGGGATGCCCAAAACGGTACCGTTAGCCAAGATGAGTGGAAGCAACTGCGCACAAAATCTATTCACGCCAGTCATTTAGCACTCGCGAGTGAGCAAACCGAGATTGTGTTATCGATAGTATTTAGTCGCCTATACACGCTAAGAAATCAACTTCTGCATGGAGGCGCTACTTGGAACGGAAAAGTAAACCGTCAACAAATCGCTGACTGCACAGCTATCATGGCAAAAGTTATCCCACTTCTCATCGAGATTATGATGAACCACCCCAATGAACTTTGGGGCGACTCTATTTACCCTGTTATCGACTAACCACCTAACCTTTACCATTTGAGTAGTTTAATGATCGAGCAAGCACAAACTCTAACAACAAAAATAAACAAAAAGACACTACTACGCTTCCAAGTCATAGAAATCATCGCCTATTGGGAAGGTCGAGTGACCACAAAACACTTGTGCAGCTGTTTCGACATTGGAAGGCAACAAGCCTCTAGAGAAATTAACACCTACAAGGTTGAACATGCTCCTAGCAACCTCGAATATGACATGCAAAATGCTGGCTATACCGCATCAAAGAACTTTCAACCACTCTTTACTCGGGGTAGTGTCGACGAGTACCTTAACCTATTAGCACTTAATGAACGTCTCGTGTCCAAAAACAATCATTCCGCACTTGGGTTTCGGGAAGTTACCTCAGTGATGCCTCCTACACGGGCGATTGACCCCGTTATAATGCGCGCACTCGTGAGAGCAATCAGCAAAGGACGGAGATTAGAAATTGAATATTTGTCGATGAGTTCGACAGTACCAGAGGCTCGAGTTATCGCCCCCCACTCATTGGTAGAGACCCCTCTGCGCTGGCATGTTCGAGCGTACTGTGAAAAAAACAGAGCCTATCGTGATTTCGTGTTAAGTCGCTTTATTGGTGAACCTGACATTCTCGATGCTTCCCCCAATCCAATAGAAGAAGACAGTGATTGGAACACACCCATTAATCTTATACTACAAGCCGATCCTCGACTTAATAACCATCAAGTGTCTCTAATAGAGAGAGATTACGGGATGTGCGACGGGGAGCTTGTCATACCAAGCAGGTTGTCACAGGTAAACTACCTCATTCATGGTCTAGGGCTAAGCCTCAATCACGTGCAAACAGAGCCAGGGCACCAGCAAGTCTGGATTAAAAATCGTGAAGAGCTCTCCCGTTTACTGCAAGAACGAGGGCTACTAAAACGCCTTTAATACGCTGTCAAAATGAAGCATGTACCATTTTGCGACACTTACGCATTCGCATTTAGACAAGTAAAGTAAGTGCAACGCTCGACAACAGGTATAGATCATGAATATCAAAGTCAGTGAACCCACTGCCCGGTACTTAACCGATCAAATCGTCTTACTTGGCGATTCTATATTTGACAATGCCCCCTATGTGAGTGACGGGGAATCGGTAGCAGAGCAATTAACAAACTTAATCCGAACTGAAGGGATAAATGAGGCTAAGGGCGATAATGCCGCGAGAACTGAAGTCGAATTACTTGCTGTTGATGGACACGTTATGGCCAATGTTCCGAGCCAAATAGCCAGAGCTCGCTCAAAGACATATTTCAATATGCAATGTGCGTTTCTTTCGTGTGGCGGCAACGATTTACTGGGTTATTCTGCTGCGGGCTTACTTGAAATTGACGCCAATAACATTAGTGACGCGTTAAGTTCACTGCACCAGGTAAGGGAGAGCTTTCGTCGAGACTACCGACACGTTTTGGCCGTTGCGCTTAGAAAATTTCCAAAACTTACGGTTAGCACCATTTACGATGGGATCCCCAAACTGTCTAGTGCGGAAATCGTCGCCCTAGGGCTGTTTAATGAAGTCATTCTAAGAGAGGCTGCCGAACATCATATACCCGTACTCGACCTTCGCGTTATTTGTAACCAAGCCCAAGACTACGCCCCCGCCTCTCCGATTGAACCTTCTAAACACGGTGCGGCGAAAATCGCTCAAGCAATCTTAACCCAATACAACCAGTACAATGAAAAGATCAGGGAGATCAACCAATGAGCCTAACCAAAGAGTGGTTTGAACAGCGCGACCAGTTCATCGCAGAGCAGCGAGAACTTGGGAACTACACCCTAGATACAGCACTGGAAGCGCTTAACGCTACTCCTGCTTACTTTTTTGACCTCGGCATTTTGACTCAGCGCGAGTTTTCCACTAATACTACAAATTTTACCGAGTTAACAGCAATTGGTGGGCTGTTCTTTGTCGAACAATGTCAACAGATCTTCATTACACCTGAAAAACTCAACACGCTAAAACTCGCGCTCGAAGATTGGGACAATTTCTCCATCGATTGTCAGCTGCACCAGTCTGAATTTACGGGCAAACTTTCAGCAAGAAATCAAACTCATTTCGAGTTCAAAGTCGATGCAAGACTCTTCAACCACCGACTAAAGTTCCGCATTGAAGATACACGCAATGAGCTCGCACTATTTATAAGTGGCGATGATTCAAAGCAACTGTTGAAGGTTTGGAATGATTTTAGCCAATGCGTTGGCTTAATTGAAAATCAAGATAAATCACCAACCAACATAGACATCGCTACAGATAATGATGCCATCAATACATTGTGCAACCCTTGGCACCCAATCGTCCAACGCTACTTTCGCAGCCAAATGCATCAGGTCGGCTTTAAACACAATTTGAAAATCCTAAAGTGCGAAATTGAACAAACGTATTCCGTTCCCAACTCTGAGTGGCACTCGCTTACTCAGACCTTTGATCTCGTCAGGCCTAGTCGATTAGACAGTATTGATGATCCACATCTAGGTTCTGGTCATGAGATTGAGGTTCAACAACTTGATCCAAACGCCATTAATCAATTTGGCATGATTGACACGCAAGCACTAAAGACTGCAATGCTAAAAGTAGACAATAGGCAGCGTTATTGTTTGGCGAAGCCCGGCGACATTTTGCTATATAAAAGCATAAATAAGAAAAAAGTGAACGTTGCTTATTATTCAGCAGAACACCAGAAAGAATTTGTATGCGCCGATCGTTTTTGCGTACTGCGACCGACCACATTCGGCCCATGGAATGGAAAACGCCTGTTCTTATTCTTAAAGTCACAGACAGGCCAAACTTTGCTTGAATACACCTTCAGAGACTTTTCAGTGAATGCTCTCGCGCAACTACGGTTGACACCCCGTCAACTCAATTCACTCGAAATTCCGAATCTAAAGCCCGCTCAAGCCCTAGATCTGGACGAGAAATACCGCCGATTAGAGCAGTTAATCAATGAAAAGAATGATATCGAAGCGCAGATAACCACTCTTATTCAATCACAGTAAACGAACCGCTCTCCGCGATTAGTGCACACATTACAGTATTAGGAAACAATATGGATTATCCAGAGCCGCCAGTAACTAAAGAAGAGATTGCAACCTTTGAAAAGCTCGATGAAATGAACAAAGAAATGAAATCTATGTACATCAAAATTTCACCTACAGCGCCTGTATTGCCACAAACACTCGATGATGACTTATCAGAAGAGCAAGAGCGGCTACTACTTGCAAAGTGTCCAACTATTCACTTGTCCGCGACCACCAGCCATGGACAGATCACGGCATTTTTGATTGAACTGTTCGCCTATTATTTCGAACTACCACAGGACAAGATCAAACCTGACAGTGACCTGGCCGATGATATTGAGCGCATGGTATGGGCTCGAGAGCTGGGCGTGTCGTTTGAGGATGTCACCTACGGTCGGATATTTTGTGGTCAAGACGAAGATGGTAATGCCGTCGGCGGCATGGAAGATAAAGGTATCATGATTGCGACGATGTTTATGCTCGACTTTTCCGACCTTGTCGGCATTAAGGAAGTAGACGATGCAGCCGACGCGACATTTGAGGCAATGGATGATGAGTTTGGTAGTTACTACGATTGCGCTACGATTTCGGATTTAGCGGATTTGATTTTCACAGTTTGTGAAAAGCTAAAACTAACACAGGAATGAACATGAGATATCAATGGAAAAAATTAAATAACCAACAAAAAGGAACATATGGTGAGTACTTTGCAAAAATGGAATTTACCATGTTCGGTTTCGAAGTTTACACAGCGGAAGTAGACGATAGAGGAATTGACTTTATCGCGCGCAAAGGTGGCCAGTTTTTCGAAGTTCAGGTTAAGACTATCACTAATGAAAATCAGCAATTTATTACTGAATCAAAACTTAAATCTAGCGCTAGTTTCTTGGTCGTTCTTGTTCGCCTCGTAGAAGGGGAAAGCCCTACGATTAGCGTATTTTCTGGGGATATGTGGTGCTCTGAGGATGGTTTACTCATTTATAAAAGTTATGAAGGCCTAAAAAGTGCGCCTGAATACCGAATACAATTAACGAAGAGACGAGTCCCATTGTTAGAAAAGTACTCCTTTGAAAAGTTTGCAGCAACAATCCATTAATCAACCCAGATAGCAGTCTTTGAAAGGTGTTAAAAATAATTGATTAACAAATAAGGATAAGTATCGCACAGCCGACACTTTATCTGGTTGTTGAACAAGCCCGCCCTACATTAAGTAAATTGCTCGGATATGCAGAAGAAAGTCTCCCAACACTGATTGACAGACGAGCGACACCAAGAAGTAACGAGGGTCATCATTCGGTACTTGCAATCCATTCTTTGCCAAAACTCAGCTTATGCGAAACATGTAGATTAGAGCACTGAATCTACATGATTTCTGTCCAAAAGTAAGCTGAAGTCTGAGGGCTTATTGGCAACTTATTTCGTTCTTGTAAAACTAACCGTATCCATTGAACGTGGGCACAGCATGGGCACGAAAGGAACTAATTGTGCCTAACCAGACAAGAGTCAGCTGAAACAAAACCATTGAGGCTGATACGAAATGAATAACTATGCAAATGTGAGAGGTGCAAAAAAGCCCACACTAGGTGGGCTTTTTTGCTTGTTCATAAAGAACGAATTTGGTGCCCGCTACTGGACTCGAACCAGTGACACCTTGCATGTCATGCAAGTACTCTAACCAACTGAGCTAAGCGGGCGATGTTCTAATTTCTTATTACTACCATTGTGACAAACTCAATAGTTATGCAATAAAAACTAAAGAAGGAATGGTGCGTCCGAGTGAACTCGAATCACCGACCCCCGCCATGTCAAGGCGGTACTCTAACCAACTGAGCTACGGACGCATTCCCTTAAAACGCCAACGATGATATCCATGATAAACAGATGGTGCAAGTATTAACTGGCATCTTGCGATTCGTTTGCTCACTTTGCAATCAAAGACATAACAACATGTCGATTTTACACCCAGATTATCGTCAAACCGCTGAAAAACAAAGTTTAGTTAGAAAAAATTCTAATCCTTGATGACAACCAATTAACTAACCTAATGTGTTCAATTTGGGATTTTTGTTGTCTATACCGTTTTTCTTGGCCTTTACAGTAACCATACAGGTATAGATCAATGCCTATATTTAGTGTCAAAAATTTTGCTTGCCCATTGGGTTACCGTAGTATTTTGATCATTATAAGTGAAAGGCACGCAGAGGCTTTGTAACTCACTGAAATACATCATTCATAAAAATCACCACGATTTTGTAATCGTCGTCATCGAATTACTAGGCCGCAATGACTAAATTCGGATTTTTCATATAAAGTGGCCGGGTTATTACCAACATACATAAATACGATAGCACTCTATAGTCGAAAAACATCAGCTACAATTAATCTCCCTCAAGAGCAACAATCTATAAGCAATTCAAAACCCAACCCCACACATCATAGCTATTTTGAATACATACAGCACAGTAATACATAATGAAATTTGCATAATGGTAAAGCGCGCCTATATTCATAACCTGTAGGAATCAATAATCTAAATTCAATGCTATACGTGAATTTATGGTTTGCGATAAATACAAGTGTGAAAAATAGGGAATAAATTATGAAAAAATCACATATCGCCATTGCAGTGGTGAGCATACTATCGACATCTGCCGTATCGGCGGCGACCATTTATGAGACAGATGAAACAGTATTCAATATCGGCGGCCGCGCAGAAGTTCGAGGGAATTTCTCTGATGCGAATAAAAGTGCTGGTAATAGTAGCACCTATAGTGATAGATCACGTGTCCGCTTAAGTGTCGATGGCACACAAAAAGCGTCGGACGATGTTTCCTTTTTTGGGAAATATGAATTCGAACTAACAGAGTCTGAAGATGGCGCATCAGATGATATCGGCATTAACACTCGATTCTTATATACGGGTGTTCAAACCAATCACGGTAACGTCTATTATGGCCACCAAAATAATGCCGTTACCTACTTAACCGATTGGACGGATATGGCTGAAACCTTCAGCGGCTATATCAATGAATACACGGTGTCGACTGCTGATCGAGCAAAAAATGTTTTACGTTATGAACTGACAAGCGACAACATCACCTTTCAAATTGATGGCAATTTCAATTCAGATAGTGAATCAGCACAAAGTGACGGCTTCGGTGCAGTTGTCGCCGGCAGCACTTCGATTGGGTTAGATATTGGCGTCGGTTATGCGTCAAGTGATGAAACCTATGGCGCTGGGACAGATACAGAAACTTCTGATGCCTATATTGGTGCGGTTAAGTACACCAACGATCAGGGGGTTTGGTTCGCCGCACTCTATCAATTTGGTAGTATTTCAGGTCTAGGCGTAAAAGATTCAGACTACGATTCTGCCGATGCTTACTTGGGATACTCGTTTGGTGCCAACACCGTCAACCTGACCTACAGCTACTTTGAAGCTGACGATATTGCAGATTACGACATTAACTTTATCGGTCTAGAATACGCACGTTATATTGGCGATGTGGCCTTCTTTGGTAGTTATAAGTTTAACATGTTAGACGAGGGCGAAGGTGGGCAAGGCGATAACGACGAAGATGAGCTACAGCTCGGTATGCGTTACGCGTTTTAGTCTAAACCAATCCACTTAATATTAGTAAAGCCGAGCATAATCAATGCTCGGCTTTTTAGTTTGTATAACTTATTCGTATCTAAGCGATTGAATGGAGTCCAACCGGATGCATTACTATCGATACCAACTATTCTTCAACATCGAATACAACGTTGTAGTTTTCGGTATAGGTGCAGTTTGGCTGGCGGCTACAAGTGAAGAAGCGTCGGCCTTTGTAATCGCCTTGGCTTGCCAGTTTGATGATCATTGGGCTACCACACTTCTTACAAAATCGCACTTCTTTTGATGGCTCGATTAAATCGATGTGTGCTGCCAGTAACCTCTTCAAACGGCTCACTTGGTAGCTGTGTTTAATAGATGCACCAATCAGAGGTAAACCTGCCGATTTACACACGTGAATTAGTAGCTTTTCGCGATCGACTTTCCCTTTATTGAGCTCTTTGCCGTTATCAAGTTCGATAATAACGCGGGGCTCTAGCGTTCGCGGGTCGCAAACAACAAAGTCGAAGTAACTACGTGAGATCTTGTTGTTGGCGATAAACCAATTCTTCTTATTGTTCGTCTTAGCAGGAACAAGTACGTTCGACATGCTGACTTTAGCAAACACTTCCCCATGGTTGCCCACAGCTGATTTTAGCGCATTATAGAATGTCGCCTGTTGCGCCGACATCAACGCGCCTTTCTTCTGATAAGCGTGGTCTTTGGTGTCATCGTGTTTCACCACATACTTTTGAATAAAGTAAAAGAACACAACCAGAACAATTACAACGATAAAGATATTAGTCATTTTCCAACACAATCAAGTCTGTATAGGGATTAAGAGAGTAGCTAGCGTATGTAGAAAAGCATCACCTGGCAAGCAAAAGAGCGAGAGTCGCCAACCAGAATCACGACCTTTGAGCGCAGTGCCCAACGAGAGGTCGCTCCTTCGCTAGACACACCTCTCTTATTTTGATAATTAAATCATCAATTACACTCTAGATTGATTTAGATCAATTTACCTAGATTTGTGATCAACTAGTCTGAAAAACGTTAGGCAAATGTTAATAAGGAAATTGATATGGAACTTAAACAAGACCCAAGATGTTATACCGACGTATGTGTAGATGGTAAATGGTTCCACTATGACCACTGCGGAACCCAAGCCTACATGTTAAAGGGAGGAGCTTCGGCTGTGATTGAACTCGCTAGCGAACCAGCGACAGAAGGCGAATTGGTTGAAATGCTTCAAGGTGTCGCTAAGTAACCCACCAAGCCAAATCACAGTATGAATTAAGCGAATAAGAGTAAATAGCCGTATTAGTTCAGATAAGCACTCTTATTCGCTTAGTTATTGAAGTTCAGGTTTCTTGATTGCAGGGGATTAACTAAGTTTAGGAACTCAAATGATAACGACTTTATTGCGCCCTGACTGCTTAGCTTGATACAAAGCATCGTCTGCCGATTTCAAGTGTTTCTTATAGGTACGGCTATTCAACTGTTGCTCCGTTAGATGAGTCGTCGCACCAATCGATGTGGTTAATTCTAATGGGCCAGAATGCGTTTCAATCGCTCGGTCAGCGATCGCTTGCCTTATAAGCTTAAGCTCTTTATTAGGATCTTGATTCCCAGCCAGCAACAAAACAAACTCTTCCCCACCCCATCTTGCCACTACATCGTTTGTTGATAAGATTTTCTCTAAACGCTTAGCGACTTCCACCAGCACTTGGTCACCAATATCATGGCCATAAGTGTCATTAACTTGTTTGAAGCGGTCTAAATCTAGAATAGCGAGCGTATACCCAAACGACGACAAATGATGTGGCATCGGCTGAGTTAACCGTTGCTCTAAGTAACGCCTATTGTATAAGCCTGTCAGTTCGCATCTTGTTGATTGCTTAAGTAGTTCTTTGTTGGTCTTCTGGATCGAGCGTAACCTTATCAATAGTAACGTGGCGCTTATCATCACCATGATACCCAAAGCGACGACGATTCGATTCCGTAATTGCTGCTTATCTAATGTCAGCTCACCCAACTCTTTTTCTGCGTTAAGCAGTTCGTTTTCTTGAGCTAATGATGCCGTAGCGAAATCTTGCTCGAGTAAAAAGATATCACTCTGGCGCTTATCAAATAGCAGCGCTTTATTACCCTTGTAATAGAGCTTGAAGTAGCGAAGTGCGTTCTCGCTGTCGCCTCTTGAATCATAGTATTCAGCAAGTGTTCTTAAGCCGAGGACCTTCCAGCTGCGAGTCCCCACAACATCGAACATTGCAGACGATCGCTTTAGATCAGCAAAAACAAAATTATCTCGGTTCAAACCAATGTTCGCTAAGGCTCTATTTAGGTAACACTGCCCCAATTGAAGTGTGTATTTGTCCACGCCTGGGTATCTAAGACACAAGTTTGCGACTTGTCGTGCTGACTCAAAGTTCTTTTCCGCCAACAACACATCACTCTCTGCTTTTAATAGGATGATTTTGTATCGTTCACTCACGTTATCGCCATTTATCTTAGCCGCACTTTGATATGCTTCTCGGCCTTTGACTAAATCACCACTGCGCAGATAAGCAAAAGACTCATTCACATGCAGCACGCCGATGGTAGACGCTTCGAGTAGTCCACTCTTGTAATAGAGCTTTTTGGCTCTTTTAATCAGCTTGAGCGCTTTAGGCCAGTCTTCCAAATAGATATAAAGCAGTGCCATATTTGACACTAACTTGCTGTTGTAGATGTGATGAGGGTACTTCTTACCAAGGTCTAAACCTTTATGGAAAAAGTATTGAGCTTCAGGAAAGTCATTGCGGATGTTATTGATGACACCAGCCGTGTTATAGGCCTTAATCAACAACTCTTCATAGTGAAGCGATTCTGCGATATCTATCGCTGCTCTGATTTGGATTTCAGATTCCGCTAGCTCACCCTTACTGATGTATTCAATCGCCAATTCAACGAGAGATTGGGCCTTTAGCCAACCCATATGTTCGTGTTGTGCGAGTGCTTTAATCTGCCTGACGTATTCGGAAACCGCTTTGGTATCCAACTTATGTTGCGCGAGGTTGGACAAAATCATCAATTCGTAAGCACGATAGATGGCTTTATCTTGGTCTGGGAACTTGGCTTGGAGAGCCTCAAGTTGTTGGGAAGCTAAATTAGGGTCACCGCGAGATACATCGAGAATATCGATCAACGCAGATCCATATTGAGAGAGTGATAACTCTTTCTCTGGACTATAAACACTCGGGTTTTCAGGGCGAATATGCTTTAAATCGTCGTCATAAGTTGGATAGAGCAAATACAGCCCCAGCACAATACTCATCAGCACCACGAAAAGGAATGAACCTAACACATTGTTTCTATTCATTTATCAGGGCCATTATTGATTGAATTCCAATTTTATTGACGTTTTTTTTAAGAGCGGTCAAACATTATACCCGACAGATATACAGATTAAAATCCTGCGCACTGGTGGATCTGAATTGGGTTTTTCTCATTAATTAGAATAATCAGGCAACTTTCTTGATTTAACTCAGACAATCATCTACCTCATTGGCGTTATAGTGATTTTCCTGTTCCTACCTCCGCGGCTTCTTTTTGAACAAGCGGAAGCATAATGAGAATTAACAATGACCCAAATTAATGAACAACGTCTTGTAGAACATTTCTGCGATCTAGTGAAAATTGATAGTGAATCTCGTAACGAAAAAGCGATTGCTGAAGCTTTGGCTGAGCAACTCGGTGAACTAGGTTTTGAAGTTCACAAACTGGCGGTTCCTGAAGAAGTATCTAACGGTTTCAACATCTACGCTCGTCTAGATGGCACTCTTCCAGGTAGCACAGTGTTCAGCTGCCACATGGACACAGTAACGCCAGGCATCGGCATTGAACCAATCATCGAAGACGGTATCATCCGTTCAAAAGGCAACACAATTCTAGGTGGTGACGACAAGTCTGGTATCGCAGCTATCATGGAAGCGGTTCGTTGCATCAAAGCAGAAGGCCAAGAGCACAAAACTATCGAGATTGCGTTTACTGTATTCGAAGAAGGCGGTCTGTTTGGTTCTTTGAACTTCGACATGTCTTACATTCAATCTGAGCACGCAATCGTACTTGATACAGGCGGCCCAATTGGCACCATCGTAAACGCAGCGCCTGGCCAACAGAAGATTGTAGCTAACATCAAAGGTCGCCCTGCTCACGCTGGCTTAGCACCAGAAGAAGGCATCAGCGCAATTCAGGTTGCTGCAGACGCAATCACTAAGATGAACCTACTTCGTATCGATGAAGAAACGACAGCAAACGTTGGTATTGTTGAAGGTGGTCAAGCAACTAACATCGTAATGCCAGAGCTTAAAGTCGTGGCTGAAGCACGTTCTCTAAACGGCGAAAAGCTAACGGCTCAAGTTGAACATATGATCTCTACATTCCAAGAAAGTGCTAAGCAGTTCGGCGCTGAAGTAGAAATCGAATCAACTCGTGCTTACGATGCATTCGTTATTGCAGACGATCATCCGCACATTCTTTCTATCAAATCGGCGTTTGAGAAGCTTGGCGTCACAGCGAACACTAAACGCACTGGCGGCGGTAGCGATGCAAACAACTTCAACGCAAAAGGCCTGACAACAGTTAACCTTTCTACTGGTATGGCGAAAGTTCACACCACTGAAGAGTACATTGCAGTGAAAGACATGGTCGCAATCACTGAGTTTGTTGTGGCTTACGTAACGCAATAATCGAATCCATTAGTTGGGTAGTCACTTCTATCTAGCACAATGAAAAAAGCCGAGACATCATCACGATGCTCGGCTTTTTGTTGTTTAGGTGAACATAGTAGGTCGAACCTAAAACCCTCTACGCTTCCAGAATTGGCCTTCGTCTTTTGCTACTAGGTCGAATGTCTTGTCGGCGATGATGTTGCCTTTTAGCTCAACCGTCATGCGCCACTTTCCTAGCTTGTTCGAGACAGGAGCCCAGATAGTGTCACCTAAGTAGAAATCCCAGTCATTGTTACCGACATACTCCTCACCATCAAACGGTTCGAGCACTTCACCTTTGTCTGTGGTGATGTTTGGGTGATAAATGCAGTAACGAATCTTTTCGCCTTTGGCTTTCTTGATATTCAAGATATAGCCAAATTCCACATCGATTTCGGCATCAACGGTAGTGGTGAACTTTTGGATTTTTGGAAGATCTTTAGATTTGGAATCCCATGTGGAATAGATACCATAAGAAGTCATGTCGACCACAACAGAGCGCTTTGCCATTTCAATCGTTACCTTGAAGTTGTTCTATTAATTTAATTCTATTTGCCATTCAGCCAAGCTGGATAAGCACGAGGCTATTCTTGCCAGTCTTTTGCCATGCGCTTAATCACAGACGGTTCGATGTCGTGAATGCTGCCATATTGCTCTCGGCATACTTCGATGATCAAGTCAGCTTTGTATTTTCTTGCAAGTTGACGGTAAGCCTTCATTTCCCAATGCTTAATAAAGGTATTCGAAACAACCACATCCAACCCTTGCTTCAAGCCATTTTCTGCCGTGTTCTTACACCACCCATGAGCTTGTTGCAGCTGCCTAGGGTCAAAATGGTACTCACCTTGCTCATTCACGTAATACATATCCGCTTCGACATGCAATGCATCGTAGGTTTTTGCTTTTGTTGATTTGCCAGAACCGGGCAACCCTCGAATGAGTATTAACTTCATCTGTCACTTTACAGGCTAATTCGAAAACATGAGTTTATCGTAAATAGTAAAGAGTTGCTCTGATAACTGCCTCTGCTCAGCATCCGAAAACCAACTACTTAAACACGACTCAGATAATCACTGAATACAATGAGACTCCCCTCGAAGTGCGGGTATTGCTTCTGATAGAAAACACAAATAATTTACATCTAGCCATTTTGCATATCGACAAGCGTACCAAACTACTATAGATTTAGATGTATAGACGTCTACATATCTAGCTTAGGGAGAAAGCTGTGCCTATTCGCATTCCAGACCAATTGCCAGCATCCGATGTTCTTCGTGAAGAAAACATCTTCGTTATGCCGTTATCAAGAGCATCGACACAGGAAATTCGTCCACTTCGAGTCTTGATCCTCAACCTAATGCCGAAGAAGATTGAAACTGAAACTCAATTTTTACGCCTACTATCGAACAGCCCATTGCAAGTTGATGTAGAGCTGCTGCGCATTGATGATCGACCAAGTAAAAACACACCGACTGAACACCTTGATAACTTCTATCGCCAATTTGAAATGGTCAAAGGAAGAAACTTTGATGGATTGATCATCACTGGTGCGCCGCTTGGCTTGGTTCAATTTGAAGATGTTATCTACTGGGACCATCTGAAAACCATCATGGAATGGGCAAACAAGCACGTTACTTCAACTCTATACGTGTGTTGGGCGGCTCAGGCTGGTTTGAAATTACTGTATGATTTGCCAAAACGCACGCGTAAAGAGAAGTTGTCTGGTGTTTATAATCACGAGATACATAACCCATACCACCCTATTTTACGTGGCTTCGACGATACATTCTTAGCTCCGCACTCTCGCTATGCGGACTTCTCTCAAGAGTACTTAGCAGAGCATACCGACCTTGATGTTCTTGCGACTTCTGATGTTGCGGGTGTATATCTAGCGGCGACCAAAGATAAACGAAACGTGTTTGTAACCGGTCACCCCGAGTACGACTCTCATACACTTCACAATGAATACATTCGTGATTTGGGTGAAGGCATGGAGCCTGTGATTCCAATCAACTACTACCCGAACAACAATCCAGACAACAAACCGGTTGCAAGTTGGCGTAGCCACGGACACTTGTTGTTCTCAAATTGGCTAAACTACTGCGTTTACCAACAAACGCCTTACGATCTGGATCACTTCAGCGAAGACAACTTTACCAAAGACGATTAAGTTCTTTCTTCCGATTCAAAAACACATAAAGCCGTGTTCAGTATGTTGTTGATAAAACGACGAATTGGACGCGGTTTTTTTATGGTGTGTGGGTCGCATTCCATGATAGATTTACGACTTCAATGGGTTTGATTTCATATGATGGGTTGGTGTTCATAAGGAGCTTCACATGCCTGCCAAGCCATCATTTTCAAATCCGATTTCGTTGTCCCGCCCTCTTTCGTTATCAAGTGTGGTACTACTTGCCTCGCTTTCCTTGGCCGGTTGTGTCTCTGTCACTGAAGGACCGCCAAAGATTGAAAGTGATCCTATCGCGATGTCTGAATCTCGAATCGAATTAGGTTTGGGCTATATGGGACAAGGCAATATGGTGAGAGCGCGTGAAAACCTTGAGCTCGCGATTAAACACGCACCTAGCTACTACCGTGCTCGGCTTTCAATGGCGCATTACTACGAACAAGTGGGTGAAGTAGATGAAGCGAGAAGCACTTACCGCAAAGCACTCAGTCTTGATTCAAGAAATGGCAATGTATTGAACAACTACGGTACCTTCTTGTGTAAACAGGGCGAATACGAACAAGCCGATAATTACTTCAATCGCGCCATCGACCAACCCTACTACTACTTGGTGTCTGCAAGTTATGAAAACGCCGCGTTTTGCGCATTTAAGGCTGGCAATACAGACCAAGCGAAGTACTACTTCAGCAGAGCGATTGACCACGATCCAAACCGCGTGAAATCGATACTACAGTTATCAAAAATTGAAGTGAGTGACGCCGATTACAATGACGCTCGAATCCGTTTATTCAAATTCCACCAGCGTTATGGCTACCAAATTCCATCGCTTAAAATCTTGGTCGAGCTCGAAAACAAAGCAGGTAACAGTGCTCTAGAGAAGAAATATCAGAGTAAGTTAGATGAGTTACTTTCTGCTTAGCGCATATGAAAAACACAAAAAAACGGGCTTGTTGCGTTAACAACAAGCCCCTACGTAATTTCAACTTAATATCTTAACTAAGTGCAGCCGCTATTTTAGCGCGATCCACTCTTGTCTTTGCTCATCGTCCATAAAGGTCCATGCGATAAAGCGACTTACCTTCTGGCCTTGTGACATCTCGACGACTTTCACTTGTTTAGCTCTAAGCTTGCCAAGCTCTGAACGAACCATATCGACGTTATCTTTCTTAGAAATCAATGTCGTAAACCACAAAACTTGAGTAGCAAAAAGTTGACTCTCTCTTGCCATCTTCATAATGAAAGCGGCTTCACCACCTGGGCACCAAAGCTCGGCTTTTTGACCACCAAAGTTTAAGGTTGGTTTAGCTTGCTTAGTTGATTTATCTAACTTAACTGGCTTCTTGTTCGTTTCAGGCTTGAATGACTGACCGGCTTTCTTAGCACGGTTCGCCGCTAGATTATCCAGTTTACGTTGTGACCCCTTTTCAGCCTCTTCAAGAGAGCTGTGGAATGGAGGATTACAAATAGTGACATCGTAACGTTCATTATCCTTAATCACGCCCTTAAAGATAGATTCAGAGTCAGCTTGTAGGCGAGCGCGGATCTTACCTTTTAGATTAGGGTTGCTTTCCGCTATGAAGTTCGCTGTTTTGATGGAGACTGAATCAACATCTGTCCCTGTACAACGCCACTTATACTCTGTCGCACCAATGATTGGGTAGATACAGTTTGCACCGACACCAATATCTAATGCTTTCACAGACGCGTGGTTATAGGGTTCACCTTGGCCATCGCTATTAAGGATGTCGGCCACTCTGTGAATGTAGTCTGCACGACCAGGAATTGGCGGGCACAAGTAACCAGCAGGAATATCCCAATGTTTAACGCCATAGTGATGCGCCAACAAAGCTTTGTTGAGTAGCTTAACAGCCAATGGATCAGAGAAATTAATGGTGTCTTCGCCAACCGGATTCTTGATCAGATGCTCTTTTAGCTCAGGCAAGGCTGCAACTAGTAACTCGAAGTTATAGCGGCCAGTGTGCTGGTTTCTTGGGTGTAATCCACCTTGAGGTTTTTCAGCCGAGCGTCTTTTCTGAGCTGCGTTCTTGTTAAAAGCCGTTTTATTGAAAGAACCCTTATTCGATGATCCTTTATTGGCACCCGGTTTACCTCTGCTATCTTTTGCAAAAGGTCGCTTTGCTTTGTTATTGCCCGCGCCTTTAGGTGCACTATTCTTGCGGCTTTTATCAGATGTGTTCTTTGTAGAAATACGCTTGTCGCTGCTTGGCTTAGCTGTACTTGGCTTAACATCAGCTTGGTTGTCTTTTGTTTTTGCTGATGAAGTGCTGTTTTTCGACAGGCTTAGCGTCGTTCTATTTTGTGATTGGCTCATTGGGCTACTTCTTTAAATCTAAATACATCATGAATAAACGGGCATCCAACTCAAGTTGATGATATTCCGATTCCATGTGACAGCATAGTTGGTAAAAGGCTTTGTCGTGCTCTTTCTCTTTGATATGCGCCAGTTCGTGTACCACCAGCATTCTTAGCAAAGGTTCTGGTGCATTTTTAAAAACACTGGCGATACGAATTTCATTCTTTGATTTGATCTTTCCACCGTGATTCTTAGCAACGTAAGAATGCAGACCTAACGCATTATTGATTAGGTGTATCTTACCGTCATAAATCACTTTACTGATCGGTGGCGTTTTTTTCATGTAGCGATTTTTAATCTCTATCGCATAGTCAAACAGGGCTTTCTCGCTTTTTATTTCATGATTCTTTGGGTAGCGAGCTTCAAACCACGGCACCAATTTACCTGATTCAACAAGTTGAGTTACCGGGTCGAGAATGTGCTTCGGGTAGCCTTGAATATAGCGTAAAGAAGGATGCATGCTGAAAGACCGTACAAGTTACACCACGACAATATGTTGTGGTCTTGAAAATTGAGCCGCATAGTGTAACTGATCACACTTTTCTAATCACCTAGGATTCGTTACACTTTAGCGAGATTCACCAAGAGCTACACTCAAAAAGAGATTGTAAAAATGAAACGTGTTGTATTGTACGTCGCAGACAAATGCCCGCACTGTAAAGATGCACAACGCTATTTGGATTCGAAGAAAATTGAATATCGCCTAACGAATGCAAAAATGCAGCGTGGCCGTAAAGAATTACAGGCGATGGGTGCTCGCTCTATCCCTGTGCTGAAAATCGGTGACCAAGTGATGGTCGGCTGGAATCAGAAAAACTTCGATAAGATGTATAACTCAAAGAACACCTAACGTGCTCTGAGCCAGTCATACTTCTATACAACAAAGCCCGAATATCCAACCTAGGATACTCGGGCTTTGTTTATTTAAATCTTACTCAATCACACATACCGCTTAACGAAATCAATAAAGGTTCTGTCGGCTTTCGACAAATACCCTTCCTTTCTCCAGGCCAAAGATAGATTCAGTTTTACAGGGTCTTTAAATGGCACGCCTATCACGTCTTTCTCATATTCCGTCACTAAGCTCAACAGCGCGGTGATCGCAAACTCTTGTTTAACGATAGAAAGAATCATCGGGAGCAAGTTGGTTTCAAACGCAATGGTCATATCAAGATCGTACTTCTTACAGGTCGCATCAATAAAATCGCGGTGGAAATAGCCCGATTTGAACATGATCAGCTCTTGAGCAAAGAATTCTTCAAAGGTCATCGAAGGCTGTTGTGCTAACGGATGCTCCTTACCGACAACGGCGACCATCTCAGAACTTAACAGATGATCCGTTTCCAAATCATCAGGAACGTTCTCATGATTAATTACACCAATATCGAGTTCGCCGTTTAACAGCATTTCACGAATCGATGCGGTGCCAGCATCAATCAAGGTCAACTTTAGGTTTGGGTATTGGCTTTTAAATGCCATCACGACTTGGGGGAAAAAGTAGCTGCCCATCATGCTTGGAGCGCCTAATCGAACCTCGCCTTTTTCTAGTCCCTTTAGTTCATTCATCGCAAGCTGAGCATCATCAAACTGCTGAGCAATTCGCTTCGCATGCTCAAAAAGTACCTTTCCCTCTTCCGTTAAGGTGACGGTTCTATCTCCACGACGGAATAAAATCAACTCAAGCGTCTGTTCTAGTTTTTTAATGGAGATACTCAATGCAGGCTGTGCGATATGCAGCGCCTTGGCCGCCTGAGTAAAGTTACCAAACTGAGCAACAGCCAGAAAATGTCGAAGTGGTTTTGATTCAAGCATGTCGATATATTTTATATATGGAGGTGATATCTTTAATATATTTCTTTAATCGCGCCTGTACTGATAACTTGTTCACAAATAGCTTACTAACTCGCGCAGGCACAACGTAAATGTTTGATAAAGGCAGTCCTCAATACAAACGTATCACTCAATCATTGGCGATTGGTTCATTTATCATTTTCTGTAACCTTTACCTCTTTCAGCCTATCTTGCCGCACATGGCGGAGCACTTCCAAGTATCTGAAACTCAGATCAACTGGCTGTTTGCCGCGACAACGCTAGGGCTTTCCATCAGTTTGGTGCCTTGGGCAATCGCTTCTGAAACCTTTGGTCGAAAACCCATTATTCTGTTCAGTCTGTTCGCTATTCCTTTGATTGGATTGAGCATGGTGTTCACAACCACTCTACTGCAACTTGTTATTGCCAGAGCATTCATGGGAATCGCAGTCGCTGCTTTTGCGGGCGTGGCGGTTGCCTATATGGTGGAAGAGCTATCACCCAAAGCATTTGCAGTCGCGATCGGTGGTTATATTGCAGCCAACTCACTAGGTGGAATATTCGGGCGTGTATTGGGTGGCTTGATTACGGATTATTTTGACTGGCACGCAACGGTTTTGTTTTTCGTGGTCGGCTCCTTAATCGGCGCTCTCTATATTGCGTATAGCCTGCCTGACCAACAAAACTTCAAACCTCAGAAAGGGTTGTTCTTTCATCATAACCGCTCGGTTGTGATGCACTTAAGAAACCGTACCTTGTGGCTCGCGATGTTGATTGGTGGCGCTAACTTCGCGCTGTT
Source organism: Vibrio sp. 10N.247.311.13 (assembly GCF_041467595.1). Classification (NCBI taxonomy): domain Bacteria; kingdom Pseudomonadati; phylum Pseudomonadota; class Gammaproteobacteria; order Vibrionales; family Vibrionaceae; genus Vibrio; species Vibrio sp. 10N.247.311.13. The sequence continues at coordinate 56,614 of NZ_JBFSUX010000005.1, forward strand.
CGTTAACTTGTATTCAGTAATGGGCTTTAGGTTGGTATCCGAACCTCACTCAGTGCCTGTTGGTTTAGCTTCACTGATATTCCTATGTTACTTGGCCGGTACGGTAAGCTCTAAGCTCTCCAACAAATGGACACTTCGCTTTGACCCGTTAAGCGGAATATTGATGGGCGTGTGTATTAGCTTAATCGGAATGCTAATTTCTGCCGTCGACAAAGTTCCGTTCATGCTAGCAGGCTTGTTATTGATAAGTGGCGGCGCGTTCTTCGCCCATACCCTTGCCTACTCTTGGGTAAGTCAAAAAGCACCGAGCGCTAAGGCAACGGCAACCGCTCTTTACTTAGTACACTATTACATAGGCGGGAGCTTGGGTGGTTTCTTACTCTTGTATTGCTGGCAACTGTTCGGTTGGAATGGCGTGATTGCGGGCGGTTCAATCTTCTATGTTGCGATATTTGCTTGGGTCTACCAATTAAAACAACTTCAAGTATCGGCCTCTAAACTCGCACAAGCATAGGTACGACTGAGGTTGTAACTCAATTATTGCTTTTGATTGACGTTCGTTCTGATATCCTACGCAAAATTTCATTTCGGAACCTGTTATGTCGAACACTCAAAGCACAGATCTTCAAACCATCCACGACCAAGTAAAACAGTGGTTAGACGATGTCGTTATTGGCCTAAACCTGTGTCCATTCGCAGCCAAGCCACAACGTAATAAACAGATTAAGATCTTTGTGAGTGAAGCAAATACGGAAGAAGTGTTGTTGCAAGACATCATGACGCATTTCGTAGAGTTAGATAACACGCCAGTCGCGGAATTAGAGACGACTTTAGTTGTTGTACCTAACATGCTGCAAGATTTCTTCGACTACAACATGTTCATTGATTGGATTGAAGCGTTGATCAAGCAAGAAGATTGGGAAGGCGTTTACCAAGTAGCAACCTTCCACCCAGACTATTGTTTTGGTGGTGCGGATCCAGAAGACGATGAAAACCTAACGAACCGTTCTCCGTACCCGGTTTACCATTTGATTCGTGAAGCGAGTATGGAAAAAGTGTTGAAGCACTACCCTAACCCTGAAGCGATTCCTGATACCAACATCGCGAGAGTTGAATCCTTAACTCCGGAAGAACGTCGTCAACTGTTCCCTTATCTGTTCAGCTAATCGCTCAGTTAATCGCTAACAAAATGGCTCATATTCCTGAGCGTTCTTGATGATATGGACGAGAAATGAACTGATCTCGTCCATTTTGTTTCGCAATATACAGGCATTCATCGGCAACTTTGATGAGCTTATCTAACGCCGACATCCTTTCCCCTTTGGTATCCCCTGTACTCAACTCAAAATGACACGCACCGATTGATATAGTGACAGGCTTTCTATCCAGTGTGATTTTCTTCATCTCTTGCAAAAGAGTCATGAACTTATCTTCAACACAACTTGGTGTTTTATTTGGGTACCAAAGAATGAACTCCTCGCCACCAAAGCGCGCCACAAACTCACCTTCTTGAGTGTTATTGCTCAGCACGTTCGCCACTTTCTTTAAGACAACATCACCCATTTGATGACCGTAAGTATCATTAACGACCTTAAAGAAATCGATGTCGACAACCGCTAAGGTTCCCTTTCCTAAAGATCCTTTTAACTGCTCCACTTCTGCGTTCAACGTTTTGAACAAGCAACGTCTATTCGGTAAGTGTGTAAGAGGGTCATAAAGAGCTTGGTACTCTAACTTCTCATTCAGCTCTTTGAGTTTTCGTTCTTGCTGTCTTCTAACCAGCTCCACTTCAATCCATGATGCCATTAGTCTCATCACGTCGACATCGAACTCTTTGAACTCGCGATGATAGGGGGCTGGGCTTGAAAAGTTTAAAGTGCCATAAAGCTCATCATTAACGAAAATCGGGATGCCAATATAAGACTCTAAACCAAAAGACTGGTAAGCGGGATGCGTCGCATACTTATCGTGTTTGCCACAATGCTCAATGCAGATAGGACCAATCGATTTACATGTAATTTCGCAATAGGTTGAACGATAATCGAAGGTGTCACCGCTATTGAGTTCAACCCCTTCTGGCGTAACACAGTGCTCGACTAAATAAGAATTACCCTCGACTTTAGATAAAATACCGATATCAAGGTTGAAGCGTTCAAGCCCCATGATAAGCAGCTGAGCGATCTGAATATCGAAGCCCTTCCGGTAATCATTGGTGACTTGATACAAGCGACGTATAACAATTTCGCTTTCACTGGCTTGGTTCATAACTGGGATCCCACTGCAGCCGAAGTTAATGGCAACATTAATATTTGGTATATTAAGAAGAGTAAAGTGTAAAAAAACATAATAATCAATTGGTTTGTATGCAAAATACCTCATTGGTCCAATGAATAAAAGTCGACTTCTTCGACTTTGCGTTAGCACCCTATTCCTAGCTTTGGTAAAATAATCCATTAACGAAACAGAATGGATAGGAAAATGAACCTTTCTCAACTAAGCCAAGAAATCTACGATCACCTTTACCGCGACATTGAAGAGTTCCGCAGTACTTTTGATCTGCCTGTTGCTGCTCCTGAAACAATGGACGAAAAAGGCGATACGCTACATACCTCTCTAGCGATCGAAGAACTAACAGAACTTGCAGAAGCTGACTCTAAAATCGAACAAGCGGACGCTATCGTAGACAGCGTTTATGTTTTGATGGGACGTCTGGTTCACCTTGGCCAAGCTAAGGTTGAAGACAACCTAGCAATCAGCTACCTGATCGACCTACTGTTGAATGTTTCTAAAAACCGCTCAATTGACTTCTTACCTTGCTGGGACGAAGTACACTCAAGCAACATGAGCAAAGTATGTCGCAACGAAACTGAATATGCTGAAACAGAAGCTTTCTATGCTGAGCAGAACATCAAGCTGATGGCGGTTCAAAAAGGCGAATACATCATCGCTAAGTGTGCGGAAGATTTCGTATCGGAAGGCAAGACAGTTCGCCAAGGTAAAGTACTAAAATCTGTACACTACCGTCCTGCGAACCTTGAGCCACTAACGGCTTAACTAAGTTTACGACTGAACTAAGGTTATGGCTGTAGCTCTTTAAAGCACCAGCGCACCAAAATAGCAAACGCCACGTTTAAATAACGTGGCGTTTTATTATCTGTCAGTTAGTTCTAACTGTGTTAATCGTAGCTGTGTGCTAATTGTACCCGAGTGTTAATAGTAGCTAAGTGCTATACCAGTCGAGCCATATGATAAGCCGCCACATATTCGCCATTTCTGAAAGCGAACCCTGCGGACTCTCCTTCAATCACGAAACCGAACTTCTTATACAGGCTGATCGCTCTTTCATTATCGGTGTATACCGTTAACTCCATTCGCTTGATGTTAATCCAGTTATCACACAAGTCGATCGCGGTCGCGAGCAGCTGACTACCCACACCTTTGCCTAGTACATCGTCTTTAACACCCATACCAAATGAAGCCACATGTCGTCTTCTTGGATTCACGCACACTTCCATTCCCAAGTTGCCAACAATCTCATCGTCGATCATCGCGACATACGAGTACACGTTATCAGGCATATTAGAGATTCGTTTTTGCCAGCTTTCCAGAGATGGATTTGGGAGTTGCAGCGTACCGGTATAAGCATTAGTGCATTCGTAAACTTCTTTTATTCCCTTTGCATCTGACGGTTCAGACCGTCTCACTATAATACTCATCGCAACTCCTACTATTTTCATCGCTAAATATGAAACACATCCTCAATGTGCACCTAGACACACTATCAAATAGTAAATATTTAACAATAGGTTAGATGAAATTGTTTTTATTAGCGCTGATGTGGGGAATGTATGTGGATGATCTGAAGAAGTAAATTTGAGGAATCAAGGTTAATTAAACTGGAGGTAATTCGATATGGGCACCTCGGGTGTGCCCACGCCGCAAAATCTATGGAATTAGTTAGCTTTGGTTCATCATGATCTAACTGATTCTGTTCTGGTTAATCATGAACTAGTTCATCCTGATCTAGTTAATCACGCTCACATTGAACTTGCATGACTTTAAGGTCTGTTGCATTTAGCTTCTCAGCTAGCGCTGCGCCTTCTTCATTACATTGCTCAAGAGTCGTAAATTGGGTGTTAACTTCCATTTCTGCTGTGCTATCAGCGCCACCCATCATTAGGCTTAGAATCAGTGTGAGTTCGTACATAAAATAATCCTCTTTCGAGCTTTAAAAGCATCCATTCGAATAAGATAAAGTGACTAGGATCCACCCTAATTCACTTGTTTCGTTTGAGATAATTCTAGTCATTCACTCGATTCGAGTCTTACCATTTTATGCCAAGAGGTAACAAAGTAAGTACGCTTATCTTATTGGGCTTAGTTGATACTGAGTAAACGCCCTCGTTCGATATCTTGCTCAAGTACCTCTGGTGTCAAGTCGCCATGTCCATGGTGATCGTGATTATGGTTATGGTGATGCCCATGATCGTGGCCGTGTGAATGACTTTGATGTTCATTTGATCTTTGAGCTAACTTATCTGAATCCAAATAAGTGTCAGTCAAATCAGCACAATAATCTTGAGTCCATAAGCGACGAGCGTCGTCATCACTCATGATTTGCTCAGCTTTAGGGCCCAACTTATCCATGTAGTACATCCCCAACTCCTCACCTTCTACATTGGCGTGGTTGATAAGATTCATAAAAGCAGGTTCTTGATTCTCATCTGATAGATGACCATTTTTGTAACACACGGTTAGACCAATAATGTCATCGCCAAGTTGCTCTAATGCAGGGTTAAAATGATTGTGACTGTGATTATGTTCGGCAGCGGCGACAAGCATTGGAGTAAGTAAAACACATGCGATAACCAGTAGCTTAATGGTATTTTTCATGGGATAGACCTTCTGTATTTTCGAATACAAATTTGATTAGTTGGCTGACTTAGCTTCTTGTAAGGTGAGCTAAGCTGAGGGGAACTTCATGAGCATTTCAGCCTGAGTACCCCTCTGTCTCACTACAAATAATCAATGTGATTGGATAACAAGGCTCGATATAACGAGCGTTCTGTAGACAAAAATCACTTATCAACTACGATTCTTGCTGGTGCGATGGTGTAAGTCATTGGCTTCACCTCCCATTCACCTTTTGCTTCCAATGCAACCGCTAGTGCTTGCGCCTCTTCACATACCTTCGCTGGTTTTCCGTCAGCCCAGTATGATGGGCCCGAAGTGTAGCCGCACATCACTGAAAACGTGTGTTGGCCATTCTTTGTGGTGTATTCCGTCATAATGACACCACCTTCTCCATGCGTTATTTTTAGCGAGCCTTCATCGGCGACATGCATTGCATCGGAAGGATTCGGTTTGACATACGTTGTGTAGGTCCCACCATCTGACATGGATTGGTTGTCATACATGGTGTAGCCTTCTTTTTCTGAAGGTAAGGTCAGTTCGTAGTTAGGATCAATATCCGCTAAACGTTCTGAGTTATTCGTCGCACCAGGTTGATAGTTGTGAGCATTGGATTGTCCGTTAGCGAAAACAGACGCTGACACTAAAGATAGAATGACGACCGCTAAAATTGATTTTTTCATAATGAACTCCAGATATTCTAAGCAAAGATGTTGTAAGCAATAGTTTTTATGATTGAGTAAGAGAATGGGTTTATTTACCTAACTTTTTAGGATGTGAGGGCAATATCAGCCCTCACTGCAAATACCCTATTTGTTGTCGGTTCCTGCTCCTTCACCAGGCTCAGTTGGACGACTTACCGACTTGCGATCAAGATTGTGGTGAGCACGCACTCTATCCATGTATTCTTGCTTGGTGTTCATACCTTGCTTCATTGCTTCTGGTACTTGTTCAGCTGGGATCACGATGTCACGGTCGACTGGCCACTCAGTTAACAGCTCTGGGTGGTAGCCTTCTGGGTAGTACAGTTTTGGATCCAACTCTAAATCACGAATCTCTTGTTCTTGTATGTCTTCACGGCTGTTTTTCGGTAATGGAATTCTAAAATCAGACCCATCGGCCATATCAAATTGTGGCGCTCGCGCATTCGGGAAATCAGGTAAAATACCTTCACGAACCCACGCATTATCTTTAGTCATGTTAACGACAATGCCATCTGGCGCACCGAAGTGGTAAGGCCCTTGCCAATGGTGGCGAACCTCTGCAACGGTTTCCTCATTAAGATATGGGTCGAATGTCATGTGCGTTGTCATGAACAAACGCGGTTGTACTTCATTCGCCACATAACCCGCCGCGTACGCTGGTGTATGGTGAGTATCAACGGTGTAACGTGCTAAGAATGGCGGCACACCTTGAATAATCGAAGACACACCAAACGTTTCGGTTTGCAGTTCAGTAATGAACAAGTCTGCACCTTTTGCGTATTTCAAATCCAACTCGGTTGGGCGACCGTCTCCTGTCCAAACAAACGAAAGCACTCGACCGTCATCTTGAGTCCAATTTAAGCGATAGCCAGACGCGCCATCTTTTGCATGGCTGCGTCGCCAGTGAATGACTTCGACATTGTCTTGGTCATAGATAACGCCACCGTCGTCGCGGAAATCAAACTCGTGTACCACTATGTCGTTGCCTGATGGAAACACATCAAATGCATCGGTGTGCCAGTTCAACATTTGCTGCATGCCTTCAATCATATGACGAGTGCCATATTCTGGAGTCGCACCACTCGGACCATAAATGTTAAGCGGCTTTTCCCAGCGACCATTCCAACCACCAAATTGATACAGGTAAGGTAACGAGCCGTAATGGTCTACGTGTAAGTGAGTAATGAAGATATGGTCGAGTTCATTCATCGCGACACCCGCCGCTACGTAGTTCGCAATTGACCCTTCACCCAAATCAAAGACAAAGTTAGAGCCGTTACCCAATTCTACGTATATCGAGGTGTTTGCTTGCCCCGGGCGAATCATTGGTGATGTCCCCATGAACGTGACACGCATTTCATCCGGTTGAACTTCTTCAGTGCGTGGGAACCAGTTTGCGCCCGACACCATGTGATCACCATAAGGTGCAATGCCCTCAAACATCAGGCCTTCTTTCCAACCTGAATTGGTTTCTTTGCGATAGTCACCATTGTTTACACCTCCCATTAACACAGAAAGCACTTCTTCTTCTGAAGAGTACAAGTTCCCCTTAGGTTGAGTGCTCAGATACTCTTCAAGGGTTTCACCCTCGTGATATTCAAATTTCTCGAGTTTTTGAATATCAGAGTTAGTCTGCTTGGTGTTGTATTGCATCATTGGGTCAGCAGCAAAAGCGGTTGTCGTGATGATCATTGCTGTAGAGATGATTGATAATTTTGCGAAAGTTCTCATAGTTTCACCTATCGGTCTGAGTATTTAGTAAATGAATGAAGTTCCTTCCTCACTCCGATGCAAACAAGTTTATTAATAAACAGAACCTTGATATATAGTGTAAACTTTACTTAAAACCTCCATTTCATTTATGAGTTAATAACGACTCCACCATGATTTGGATGAGTGGCAATAAGAATAGAGGGAACTGAATTTGGACCTTAATCTACTGACTACATTTTTGGCCGTTTACAAACACAGCTCTATCACCGTGGCATCAGAGCAGCTCGATATTTCTCAACCCGCGGTAAGCGCGGCTATTAAGAGACTCGAAGGTGTCGTGGGCAAAGCTTTATTTGTGAGAGAAGGACGAGGTATCGCGCCCACTGGAGCAGCGGTATCACTCGCTAATAAGATAGAAGACCCATTGAACATCATTGGAACGGTTGAACAGCAAAAGAATGACCTTAAAGTCTATTGCACAGAGAGCTTGCTTCATTTCGTTAGCCAGGTTGAAGGCGTAAGCTTTACGGAAGCGCCGCTCGAAGAGGAAGAACTGTTTGATGCGCTTACTGCACAAAAAGTGGATATCGTCATTGATGTACTTTCGAGTAAGAAACACTCATTGATTGAAGAAACCATCGTCGATGAGGAGCCCGTGTGTCTGACTCGAATCAACCACCCTCGAATTGGTGAGACACTAAGTAAAGAAGAGTATTTCCAAGAGGAGCATATTGCGCTCAAGATCAAACGCGCCAACATGAACACAGTCGAGTTTTTATCAGAGAGCGATATCGAGCCGAGAAAAGTCAGAATTGAAACCAGCTCAATTTCAAGCATGCTGATTTTGGCAAGCACGACAGATTATATCGCCGCTTCTACTCGTTCTTTTGCAGAAATGCTCGCACCGGCGCTTGGCTTACGCGTTCACCCTATCCCCATCAAATTAAAACCGCTCACGTTTCGAATGCTCTATCACCGCCGTTATGCTAATGACGAACAACACATCAAAACCCGTGAAGCAATCAAGTCAGCATTAAGAAAACATAAATGAAACTGAGGTTTTAACTAAAGTTAACCCTATTAATATAAATTCAGTTTAATCACATACTCTCTAGCAAGTTAATTCAATAGAACGACACTGGAGAATCCATGAAAAAACTTAACCTTATTGCTCTACCACTTACGTTACTCAGCAGCGCAGCGTTTGCGACTTCGACTCAAGTTTACATCGAACAAAACGTTGCCTCTAATGCTGCTGATAACGGTGTCTACACCACAGAAGCTGGCGCATTAATCGATACCTCAGAAAATGGACAAGTCTATATAGGTTTTGATGACCAGGGTTGGCTAGCCGCGGGTTACGGACACGACTTTCACATCAGCGAGTCTTTCACGTTCAACCTATACGGTGAACTCGGTAAATGGGACAACGGTGAAGAGTTATTAATCGAAGGTATTATCGATTATCAAGTGAACGACAACTTCAATGTATTCAGTGGATTGGGATATAACCAGTCAGGGCAAGTACTCGAGAATGTAAGCGACACCACGATTAACACCAATAAGTTCATCGCCGGTGCTGGGTACTCACTCGCAGGCTGGGATTTAGCTTACCAATACACTCACGAAAACAGTGATGGATCCAATGGCGGGTTTACCCATGACGGTGACAATATCTATTTTCATCAAGGTGACTACCGTACCAATGAGCACGAAGTCGTTCTCTCTAAAAGCATCGACGACTGGACGCCCTACGTGAAATACACCTACTTCAACACCAACGAGGGTAACCTACAAGTTGGCGACAATCTAATTGGCTCAATCGACAACGACAGCATCATTACACTTGGTTTGTCTTACGACTTCTAAACATCTCAGATTCAATTCTCATAGGCAGATGGATTTGCCCACCTTTCGAGGGCACTACTATGAAAATTACTTCTCAACGCAACAAAGTCATTAATATCGCTGCAGCGATCAGTATCGTTTTGTTTTCTGCGATTCCCACCTACGCAAGTGCTGATCACTTAGACTCCCATTATCTAGAACCGAGTTATCTAGAAACCAGCTATCTAGACTCCTCCTTAGTCGAATTCATGACACCAGATTTTGATCAGGGGTATCTTAACGATGAGATTAAAGAAAACCTTATTCTGGAATAATTCGTCAACACATTACAAAACGTAAAAGACCAGAAACTCACGCTTCTGGTCTTTTATATAGCTCTTGTTTTCTATATAACTCTCATCTTCTTATAGAGCCCTACTCAGCGATTAAGACTCCGTTTCTGAATCACTTTTCTCTAAGCTAATGACGTTCAAAACCGCAAATGCAGAGGCTAAAAAAGACACCACACTCGTCAAAAAGTGTGGTGTCTTGGTTATTATTGCAAGGCTAATTAACTAACAATAGTTAAGATTAGTTGGCTGGACGCCAAACGCCCCATTTGTCATTTTCGTAAGTCGCTTTAGGGTTAGTGCCACCTTGAACCCACCATTGTGCTTTCCATGACTGGTTCGAGTAAGTCACGACTTCGCCACCAAGGTAAGTCGCTGATGAGTCCCACGTACCTGGATCTGGCGTAGGGTCTGGGTCAGGAGTCGGATCAGGATCCGGCGTTGGATCTGGGTCTGGTGTCACGCCACCGTCATCGGCAATTACTTCAAAAGTGAAGGTTTCAACACTGTCGCTTTCAATCGAGCTAGCCATAAACGATAAAGTTTCGTTTGCAGTGATGCCAGTGGTATCAACTACGATAGAAGCCGTGCCGTTATTTTGAATGCTTACAGAAGTACCTTGAGTTTGAGTCAATGTCGCCGCTTCGCTTGTTGCAATTACAACTTTGTCGCCAGCATTCACTACGTTGTCACTCTTCACTAGCTCGTAGATATCACCTTTCAATGGTTCAACACCACCGTCGCCACCGTCAATCAGCGTTAACTGACCAGAAGCACGGCTATCTTTTGAGTTGAAGAAGTTGCGTGAAGGATCGTTTTGGAAGTACATGTAGTGCTGCATTTCAGCGTGCCAATCACCAATGAAGATCGCGCCGTCTTTAAACTCTTCATGCCAGCCGTTAATTTCTGAAGCCAACAAACGAGCCCAATCGTTAACGTTTGAAGCGTCGATGACGATGGTGAAGCTACGCGCTACTTCACCGTACTTGTTGATGATGTCGTATTTAACCGTATCACCAATTTCTGGCGTGCCAAACTGGTCAGAAACAAACAGGTCACCACGCACTAGATCAGGTTGAGGTGTAGGCTCTGGTGGAGGGGTTGTGCCACCCGCGATAGTGATGTCTGAACAGTTGTAGAAGCCTTCGCCCGCAGCATCATCACGTTGCCAACGAACGAATAGAATCGCATCGCCAGAACGGTCTGAAGGAATAGTGACATTAATGCGGTACTTGCCGCCATTAACCGGAACGTTACCCTCTTCTTGGATAAGATCTAAGTCTCCCCACGCTAGGCCTTTGCTTAGGTCCGCGTTTGGTTTCGTTAGGTAGAACTCCCAGAAAGAAGGGTTGTGTGGCGCTGTCGCATTGAATACATATTCAAACGTACCAGTATTTAGCTCGGTACGAGTCCAACCAGTATGAGGCGCACCCATGCCGCGTTTTTGCGAATCGTTGGCATAACATAACGTGCCGTCAGGAATCGCCGCTTTTACAGCATTGATATTATTGAAATCTTGGACATTTTTCGCGTACTCGTTACGTTGAACAAACGGGTATGAACCCGAAATGTCTTTTGCTTGAGCACACGCAGCATTAGGTGGTGTACCCGACCAAATCCCGCCTTGCTCGTAACACGTGTTCTGACGCGCGCTTGGAAACTCAGACCAACCATGAGCATTTGCCACTGACGGCACACTCGATAGCATAGCCATACCCACTGCTATTTTTAGAATATTATTATTTATTGTTGTCACTTTCCCACTCTCTATTATTTTACCCTAAACACAAAACCAATTGGTTACTAACCAACCAGCACCGTAATTCGAAGGTTTATAGTTTCCGACTTAAAGAACAACGAAAAATATATACGTCAATTTTATCAATAACAGCGGGTTTTATATTAATAGGAATCAGCATCACACAACTCAAACAAATGCGTTGTAGATAGATGATATTGGTTCGAATTATCAATTTTTACCGACAAAAATTACGCATTCCCTAAGAAAATAGATCGCTAGGAAGGTATTTTTTCATTGAATTAATTGGAGTGAAACGCTCGCATAAATAATGATATTGAGTGCTTTTTATCATCATTATTATTACGTTGTTGAGACTGCTGTAAAGTCGCTAAGCTATTGAGCGTATACGTTTATAAATGGATAAATCATTAAACGTTAATTTGAACGAGCTAAACTAATAGCGGCTATTCATGCCAAATCGATTCGACATATCATCGTCCATACGACCGCCCTTCCAACCGCCACCGCCCAACAAATTAAGTACATCACGCGCGTTATATTCCTCACCACCGAAGAAGTCATTAGACACATTATTACGCAGCAATTGAATGGCTGGAGCAATTTCAGCAGCAAGGTCTTGTGGATCAGCAAACAATGCTAAGGCAACCAGTTGTTGGCGCTTACTTAATTCACATGAACTCGTTTCTACTTGCCCAATAGAGAAAAAGTCACTGCTTCCGTACGCTTTCACCAACTTTGCAGAAAGTGATTTGATTACTTTCTTGATTCGTCGTCGTTGAATATATCTAAACATATAGATTGCCTTGTATTGATGAGCTTAAGTTAACCAAACAGCAGATAAGTTTGATTGTCGACCGAGATGCTTTTTACTTGCGTGTTAAATACGGATTCTAGCTGTTCAGGCACAAGCACTTGCTCTGCACTGCCAGATGCTTGTAGTACGCCCTTTTCGAGCAGCAGTACTTGGTCGGCATGCCTCAAGGTTCGGTTCAGGTCGTGGTTAGCCATAATAACCGCAATGCCCTTCTCAGCCACTCGTTCGATAAGCTTGTACAACAAGGCTTCTTGAGCAATATCCAACGGAGCTGCGGGTTCGTCGAGGATCAGCAGCTTCGCGTATGGGTTAAGTGTCGGCCAAATTTGCAGGCACATTCCCGCCAAACGTACGCGTTGCCATTCACCACCAGACAGTGTCTGAATTGAGCGATGAAGTTTGTCTGCAATGTCTAGCATCTGGCTGATTTCTTCCAAAGCTGCGTTGATTTCAGCATCAAGGCCGTGTGAGGAGCCTGGCAGTGACAATGCAAGATATTGGAACACTTCTAAGTTGAAGGCTGGCCTTGCGCTTTGGCACAAGTAAGCGCGATGCAATGATAAATCTTGTAAAGACAGCTCCGACAAATCCTGCCCGTCGATCTTTATATCGCCTTTGTAACCATCACCAATTCCAGATATCGCTTCGAGCAAGGTACTTTTACCGCTGCCATTAGGGCCGATAACGTGAGTCACCTGCCCTTGCTTGAGCTCAAATGATAGTGGTAATAAACGAGCGCCGACGCTCAGGCTCTTAATTTGAATCATGATTTTTAATTAACATCCAAATGAAGATAGGCGCACCGATACTGGTGGTCATCACACCCAAAGGCAGCTCTGCGGAATCTAATAAGGTTCTTGCACAGATATCAGCAAACACCAACAACGCAGCGCCAGCAACGGCAGACAAAGGAAGAAGGTATTTGTTATCAGTACCAATCGCTAAACGCAACAAGTGTGGCACAACCAAGCCAACAAAGCTGATCACGCCACCTAAAGCTACCGCGCAGCCGACTAAAATAGACACGGCGAAAATTAGACGCCAGCGCAATCTCGGTACGTTTACGCCTAACTGTGCGGCATGCGTTTCGCCAATCATTAACTTATCTAGCTTACTACCTTGCAGGCACAGCCAAATAATCACGGGGATCATCACCAACGTGAGCGAGTGTTGATACCAAGTGACGCCACCTAAGCTGCCCATCAGCCAATACATCAATAAGCGTAGACTTAAGTCATCACTAAAATAGAACGCCCATGTCACCATCGCGCCAGAAAGAATGCCTAACGCGACACCCACTAGCAGTAATTTAGCCGTGGTGAGTCGCATGGTTTTTACCATGCTCACTAGAATCACGGTAAAACAAAGTGACCCTAAAACGGCGGCAATCATGAACAGTTCTGGGGTAGGAGCAAACGGCAAGAAGAACAGTACGATAACCATCGCCAAGCTTGCACCACCAGAAATGCCGAGCACACCGGGCTCTGCTAATACGTTACCCAATAAGACTTGTAAACTTGCGCCAGATACGGCTAACCCTGCCCCGATAGCAATAGCCGCCAATAGTCGAGGTAAGCGTAAATCAACCAGTAGTTTTTGTTCTAACGTGGACAATGTGCCCAGAGGGGAAATGAAAAGATCGCCAACCATTAGGTAAATCGCACTCAGCGCGACAAGCAGTGCTGCCATCAGATAAATGGCTCTAGTCCATTTGCGCTGTTTTTGGTGAAGAAGTTGTTGGAAATCCATATCAAGCTACTTTGAAAATGTTCGCGTAACCTTACCTGTATCCCCAAATAAACTCAAGGCTCACACCGTAATGTGAACCTTGATATTTCAACCAGTTGAGCGGTTGTTTTCGTCGTTTAAACCCGAGTCGATATTAATCGTACACAAGCTGACCATGGTCGAATCGCGTTTCAACTTCACACACCATTAAGGCTGCTCGTTGACCGATAGCAACATTACGATTAGGGAACACCACCGCTTCGTTTTCATTCTTAGCCATTAACGGTTTATCACCATCATGACCGAATACTTCACCGTGCTTGAACGCGGTAAAGTTCTCTACAGAATCTGAGAACATGAAATCGAAGTCATCATGTAAACGAACAATGGTTCTGCTCACGCGATAAGTGATGGTTCGCTTAGGTAAATGCTCTGGCTCAACTTCAGCAATCAAGTTACGCATCGCCAAGTCAAAAGCCGTTAGCTTATCAAGTTGGTTCTCACCAATTCTCGCGACCTGCCCTAGTTCCATTGTCAGTGCTTGCGCTTCGAAGTTTTCAGCACTGTACCAACTGAATGTACTGGTTGGCGCATTTGACAACAACACTGCTTCCACGTGCGCACTGTTAATGAAATCAAACAGCTCTTTACTGCGTACTTCGTGGCGAACTTTAGGGCTCACTGCAAACGAGTAATGCTTAGATAAACGGATTGCACAGTGCAAATCTAGATGCCAACGAGTGGCAGGTTCCGTTTCTTTGTAAAACTCAGTCACCAAGAACTTCAAGTTCTTCGCGATATCCACTTCTCGATTGCTCTCGTACTGCTTTTCATCAAACAGACGATTCATGTTCACATCAAGAAAACGAGTATGCGCGTTAGTGGCTTCTGGGTGAGCTATGATAAACAAGCATCTCGCGTTTACTACTTGGAAACCTGTTTCAATATCCTCAATGAGCTTATCGATCAGCTCCATTGGTGAAGTTTCGTCGCCATGAACACCGGTTGAAAAAATGATGTTCTTGGTTTCAGAATTAAAATCCGCGGGAATCACTTCCAAGACACCGCGTTGATGAAGCTTAATTTGAACACCGTTACTCAGTACGGTCTGTCCTGCAAACACTTCTTGCTCAAGATCTAGGCTGTCAAAAAGAAATGATTGGCGAAAGAGGGTCTTCGTCATGCGCTACTCCTTAATTGCACGGCCGTATGTTAATAAATTGTACATAGAAATTGTGTTGCTAGGATCGCACTTATCAACAGAAACTCCGTTATCACTCACAAATACTACCCATATATTTTTATATTACCTGCTGACTTTACTAACCGACATCTGTTCCAAATAACTTTCTCTATTTAAAGAGACTTTTGGTTGTTTCGGCTTATCTCAGGTTATGCCAGCAAGATAAGAGCCACGTAAGCTAACACAGCTCTTACCTGCTATGAACAGATTGAGATCAATTAATCTTCCTGATCGAGCAATCTTTCAAATTCATCGATTTGAACTTTGACCATGTCGATGCTTTGTTGCCAAAAATCAGCTTGAGTCAGGTCCATTCCTAAGTGCTTTTGAACGACTTCTTCCGCCATCATGCTGCCCGTATCACGAAGCAACGAAACGTAATCGCCGTAGAATTGCTCACCTTTCGCATCGCGCTGAGCGTAAACACCTTTACTGAACAGGTAACCGAACAAGTATGGGTAGTTGTAGAAGCTTACTTGAGAGATGCTGAAATGCAGTTTGCTCGCCCAGAAGTAAGGGTCAGCTTCTGTCATTGCATCGCCATACCACTCTTTCCAAGTCGTTTCCATCAAGTCACACAGCTGCTGAGCCGTTAGCTCGCCTTTTTCACGCTGCTCGTAGAAGGCTTTTTCGAATTCGAAACGCACTGGAATGTTCACCATTAAAGCGAGTGAAGAAGACAACTCTTCCCATAACATCTCAAGTTTCTCGTTACGTGTTTGAGCTTGCGTTAACAAGTGATCACGAACGATGTTTTCAGCAAAGATAGAAGCGGTTTCTGCTAGCGTCATTGGGTAGCGTGTTTGACACAACGGAATGTCTTTCATTACCCAGTTGTGGAACGCATGGCCTAGCTCGTGTGCCAATGTCATTAAGTCAGAGCGGCTGCCGCTCCATGTCATGAACACAAGCGGTGTGCGTGTCGCGGCAAACTTAGTACAGTAAGCACCTAAACGCTTGTTGGCTGCTGGTGCGGCATCAATCCAACCATTCTCAACCATCAAAGCAACGAAGTCAGCCATCTCTGGGTTCACTTCAGCGAAGGCAGTTTTGATCACTTCAATCGCTTCATCAAATGGATAAACCTTAGATTCAGCGTCACCAAGCGGCGGCATCGCAGCTAAGTGGTTCCATGGCTTCATTTCATCTAAGCCATGAACTCTTGCCATCAACAGACCCGCTTTCTGGCCTACTGCGCGATTAGCTTTCGCCACAGACATCATGGTGTCTAGCGTTTCAGGCACAATTCGGCTGCCGTGCAAGCTTGGATCTAAGAAATGTACATCTGAGATTTTCGAACGCTTTTTGTTTTCAGTCAGGCGCCAACCTGCAAGCGCATTTAGAATCGAAGCAAATGACTCTTGGTGTGTCTTCATTGCACCTTGAACAGCGCGCCATGCAGGCTCTTGTTTGTCGAATTCGCTGCCGTACAACAAGCTCGCCGCTTGTGAGAAACCAAGCGCTTCTTCTTCACCATCAAGTTTTAGCGACAGTTTCAAAGAGCCCGTTAGGTTGTCGTATAAACGACCCCATGCATCACGGCCATCCACTTTCATTGCTGCTAACAGCTGTTCTTCAGCCACACTGAGTCGGCTGCTTGAAAGCTTACGTGAACTCTCAATCGCGAAGCGTTGGCCTGCAACATCTGCACTCTCGTGTTCTAAAACCGCATCAATAAACTCTGGTTCAGCGTGAATCAGCGTGTCTTCATAAGGGCTAAACGCTTGAGACATTTCAGAGTTAAGCTTTGCAACACGGCCAAGCAACGCTTTGGCTTCTGTGTGGGTCGCGTCGACCGATGCGTGGCAATTAGCGAAGGTGTTGATTGTACTCAGTAACGTGCCTGCCGCTTCTGAAGTCTGAATCGCGTTTTGCATCGCTAGAATGATATGACGCTTTTCAACGTGTAGGTTCAACAGCTCAATGCACTGCTGAATGAGTTCAATGTCCTGTTCGATTTTTGCATCATTAAGATCGCTATAAGCAATGCTTAGATCCCAACTTGGTGTTGTCATGACTAAATTCCTTTCACGTAGGTAGTAATACCAATCAGGTATAGCGGCTGTGAACGCCGCTTTATACTTCTATTTATATTTCTGTTTCTATTTACAGATCTAAAAGATTGTTAATTCTTAAACTGTGTTTTTTGAACACTCAGAGAACAGGTATCCCTATCGATTTAACGCTGATAAAGCTCTGCGCAAACTGAGTGATTTGAATATGCGTTATCGATGCGTTTTCTATCGATAACTTCGAGTACAAACTCGGGTTTTTCCAATCAATATTAAGGCAGTGCGCTAGCAGTATGCGAATCACACCACCATGAGTAACCAACAATATGTTGTCACTTGAATCATTCAAAAGTTGCGACCAAGCTTGAGTTACTCTGTCGTGGAAGCTCTGTAAACTTTCTGCGCCAGTTAATTGATGATTAGCAGGGTCTTTCCAAAAGGTTTCTAACATTCCCCACTTGTCTTCAAGTTCATCAAATGGGACACCATCTACTTCACCGAAGTTCATTTCCTGAAAACCCGATGCAACTGATAAAGGCACAGACATACGCTCTGCAAACAAGCTCGCGAGATCACCACATCGTCTTAGTGGAGAGCTAACCACGCTATCAAAGGTAATGTCTTGTGTAGTTAGTGCCTCACATATCTGTTCTTGAAGATCAGAGTTGACCAGCACATCAGATAAACCATTGAGCGCAGCTTTTCCTTCGACTTTGCCATGTCTTAACAAATAGATGTTTTTGGTTGTTCCATTGACCATGTGTGCGACCTAGCCTTGAATATCAAGCAAGTGATTAGATGGTTTTAAGTGCAGCGGCAATCCGGCAGCAACCAGCGTGACGCGCTCAACGACGCGAGCTAGCGCTTGGTTCATTCGTCCTGCATTGTCCACAAACAAGCGAGACACTTTACCCAGCGGCACCACACCTAAACCGACTTCGTTAGAGACCATGATAATTTGCGCCGGACTTTGCTCGACGCTTTTGACCAATACTTCAACCACGGCTTCAACCTGTTCATTAGTTGCGTCATCACCCAGTTCAAAGATGATGTTGTTCAACCACAAGGTTAGGCAATCAATCAATACCACATCTTCTTTCTCAAAAGACTGCAGTTTTTCGGATAATTCGACGGGGACTTCATGCTCAATCCACTGCTCGCCACGACGTTGTTGATGGTGCGCGATTCGTTCTCGCATTTCATCATCAAGATATGTCGCTGTCGCAATATAATTGAGGCGTCCATTTGAACATGCTTCAAGCGCACATAATGCTTGTTGCTCTGCAAAACTAGACTTACCAGAACGAGCCCCGCCCAATACCAAATGGCTGTTTCGCTGACTTGCTTGATTAATTTGATTAGCTTGAATAGTTTCATTCGTGTTGGTCATAGGAAGCCGTTATAGAAAGCCATTGTAAAATGCAGTAATGAATACAAGGTAAGTCAGCAACTCCATTAACTGTTGAGCCGCACCCAAGCAGTCCCCAGTAAAGCCGCCAATTCGAGCCGTTAACCACGTTTTAAAACCTGTTCTGAACAGATAGGCGACGACAGATAAAACCAAAGCGAATTCAAGACCAAACCACAGGCTAGGCAGCACGCCTACCAGCAACAAGAAGACAAGTTCGCCTTTGGTTTGCTTGTTGGCCAATGGTTTACTTTTACTGGTATCTAAATCACTGACATAAGGCATGTCGTAAATTAGCGATGCAGCAATCGCGCGGCTAAAGGTATAACTGGTCACGATAACCATAAACAGAGCCGTCATGTTGACAAGCTCATTCAACAACACCCACTTGCCAAGCAAAGCCATAACCAGTGCAGACGCGCCATAAGTGCCAATTCGACTGTCTTTCATGATGGTCAAACGGCGTTCTAGGGTCATGCCGCCACCAATGCCATCTGCCATATCGGTCAAACCGTCTTCATGGAATGCACCAGTGAGCATCAGGCTAAAACTCATCATCAAAAAGATCGCTACTGCACTCGGCAGTATGGCATCAAGTAGCAAGAACACACCGCCACACAGAACACCAAGCAACAAACCAACCGTTGAAAAGTAGCGACCAGAACGGTTCATTCGCTCTGTTGAATAGGGCGTGTTTTTCGGCATTGGCAAGCGAGAAAAGAAACCCATCGCCAGCGCAAAAAGCTCCCACTGATAAGTAACTCGATCTTTCAACGATCTTTCTGGTGCATCACTCATTAAACCGTGACTCCAGCACTTTCGAAGCTCGCCATGTTGTTATAGAACTCGGCTGCCGCACGAATGATTGGCATAGCTAGCGCAGCACCTGTGCCCTCGCCTAATCTCAATCCAAGATCGAGCAGTGGCTCAGCGTCGAGCAGCTCTAACAGAATGTTGTGTCCTGACTCTTCAGAGCGATGTGCGAAGATCATGTAGTCACGGCAATTCGGTTCAATTAAGGTCGCAACATACGCAGCGACTGACACGATAAAACCATCGACTAGTACAGGAGTTCTGTTTTGATAAGCGCCAAGGAAAGCACCGACCATTTGCACTATTTCGTAACCACCGACTTGAGCTAAAATCGATTTAGGATCGAGTCCTGTGCAGCGTGCAACACCTTGCTCAACCACCTCGACTTTTCGTGATAACTGTTCGTTGTTGATACCAGTGCCTAAGCCTACACACTCTGCAGCAGTTCGGTTTGCTACCGCACTTAAAATCGCTGACGCGCTACTGGTATTGCCGATACCCATTTCACCAAACATGATGATATTGGTGCCATTCGAAATGGTTTTAGATACAAGATATGTACCCAGTTCAATCCCACGTTCAACCGTTTCTAAACTCATTGCCGCTTCATTGGCAAAGTTATTGGTTCGCGTACCCAAACGCTGAGAGATCAACATGTCACTGTCTGATTCCACAGGCAACAATATCCCCGTGTCGACTACCGTGATATCGATATTATTCACCGCACAGAAGCAATTGATCGCCGCGCCATCGCTTAAGAAGTTCAACACCATCTGTTGTGTTACCGCGCTTGGAGCAATACTCACGCCTTCGTCAGCAATGCCATGGTCGCCAGCAAAAATGATGATACTTGGCTTATTCAATTCGATGTGTTCAACCGCAGCTTCTTTGCCTTGGCTCTGAATCAAAGCCAGTTGATGTGCGACTTTTTCTAGTAAGCCAAGTGGCTTGGTTTTTTGGTCAATTCGGTGTTGGATGTACTGCGAGTATTGGGTATCTAACATAGTTTTTAAAAACGCTTATTCTGGGTACGTTGATATAGGGCTGCTACTTAGGTATTGCTACTTAGGGCGTGCGACAGAAAACACATTGGAAAGCGTGGCGTATTCACCGCCACCCAATCGAGATAAAGGATCAAGTGCTAACGCGTCGATCTTAAGACGCTCACTGTCTTTGTCGATCACGTCTTCGGAAATGTACACGGTTTCGACTTGAGCAAAGATAAGGCTTTGTGGCACTTCTCCAACCTCTTTTACTTCGTACAAGGTGCATCCAAAAGCGACCGCGCACTCTTTCAATCTCGGTAAAGAGAAGCCTTCAAATTCAACCAGATCAATGTTATTCGCGGTGACTTCCGAATCACCATGTTCAAGGGTAGCTGCTGTCGCCGTCATGGTTTCGGCAGAACTTGAAGAAGCAATGTGAATCACTAGCTTACCCGTTTCTAGGGCATTACGAGTGGTATCTTTGATTTCGCCGGACGGCTTCTTCCCAACCGATAACATCAGTAACGGCGGATTACTAGAAACAGGCGTGAAATAAGAGAAAGGCGCGAGGTTGTACTCTTGGTCAGAAGATTCCGTCAATGCCCACGCAATCGGGCGAGGAACAACGGTTTGTGTCATCAGGTGATAAATCTGAGTGGGAGCAAGAGTATCAAGCTTGAGGTTCATAGCACGTCCTTGGTCTATGTGAATTACGACTCAGTTTACGTGTTAAGCAAGGCTGTATCTATGGCTATGTGGCAGAAACCGCAGAGAGTGTTCTTAATTTAAACAGATCACACTGGTTTTTTCTCAGATTGACAGTCAAATTGACGAACCCTAAAACACAAATAATGCTGATAATAGATTTATCAATAACTTACATTTTGGCATCGTTTATGCCTTATCTAAATTACTTATTAATCTCTCCATTGATAAGTACCCATACAGTGAATGCCCACAACACTGACGCTACACGAAGAAAGACCATCGATTGAAAGACAAAACAGAACAACGATTTAGGAGGTGTAATGATTCCAAATTCAAGTAAAAGAAAACCAAATAAATCAAGTAAGAAAGCTAGCAAAAAGGTAAGGAAAATCCCACTGTCCTTTACCTAGTAAGAAGCAAGAAAAGTAACAAAGCCCGTCGCCCAGCGGGCTTTGTTATGTTTAACGCCTAACTTAAGTTTCAAACCGCATTTATCTTTCCCACCGCCATTATGTTTCATATCGTACTTATGCTTCAGACCGTACTTATGCGTCGAGCCAAACTAAATCATCTCTTTTTCCATAAACAGGCGACTCCCCACATACTACTGACCACTCGTTTAACAAACTTTTATTCGCTTAAAATTCAAACACTGTTTATATTAAACAAGCACTTGTGGAGTGAAGAAGGGATTAAAATGAGCATTTCTGGAGACAAAACATCGGTCGTGGTGGCTGGTGCAACCGGGTTAATTGGTCATCATGTGATGAAGTTGCTCATCGATGAACCCGCCGTTGATCATATCTATGCCCTATCTCGCCGAGCGTTAGATTCACAGTTTGATTCCAACAAGCTCCACACACTCATTCACAGCGACCTGCAAGTTACCAGTTGGGATGACACGAATGCGACGCCTAATCTTGGCGTTATCTGCTTAGGTACGACTAAGAAAAAGGCAGGATCAAAAGAAGCGCTTCGCAAAATCGATGTGGAACTGGTTAGCCAAGTCGCACAGTCGATGAAGTTTCTTGGGGTTCAACGCGTAGCGGTCGTTTCTAGCTATGGCGCTTCACCAGATTCCTATTCGCACTACCTTCGCTGTAAAGGACAAATGGAACAAAATTTAAAACGTATTGGCTTCAAGCAGCTTTTCATCGCACGCCCTGGGCCTCTGGTGGGTGAGCGTGATGAACCTAGAGCTGATGAAAAACTCCTGCAAAGTGTCTTTCCTCTGCTGTCTCCATTTATGCTTGGTAAGTTCAAAAACCTACGCCCTATTCAGTCGGAAGACGTAGCCAAAGCAATGTTGTTCCGGTTATTCGAAAATAATTTCCAAAATATCGAAATTTACTCGTCAAGTGACATGCTCAATTTATTGGCAAAATATCGCTAAAAAGCTCACCTATTCATCACAATGTTGAATATCCACCCATCCTATTGAGTGGATATTACTAATCGTTCTAATAAATTACTTTTCCTTATTTTACGTTTTGTTACAGGTCGCTAATGTAGCTAACAGTATTTGCGCCCATATATCTAAGCGCCCTATCGATTTAAAGAGATTCATAAGGAAAACAAATGTCATTTTCAGCTATCGCTGCCTTAGCGGTATTCACTGGTATCCTCTTTTTTCTCTACGGACAGCAGAAAAAAGAAAACACACTTTCTCGCCTCGTTTTACTCGGTTTAGTATTTGGTAGCGCATTTGGTCTTGGTCTACAGCTGTTATTTGGTGAAGGCAATCCGGTCATCAACGAAACACTAGACTGGGTAAATATTGTTGGCCGTGGTTATGTTGGCCTACTGAAAATGGTGATCATGCCATTAGTATTGGTTTCAATGATTGCAGCAGTAGTGAAGCTTGAAAAAGGCGGCTCACTGGGCAAGATTTCTGGTATCACCATTTCTGTACTGTTAGCAACAACCGCGATTTCTGCGATTGTTGGTATTGTTGTAACGCAAGCATTCGGCCTGTCTGCTGAAGGTTTAACAGAAGGCGCTCGCGAAACAGCACGTATCGCAACACTTGAAAGCCGCATCGGTAGCGTTTCAGACCTAACAATTCCACAAATGCTGATCAGCTTTATTCCGACTAACCCATTTGCAGACCTAACGGGGGCTCGCTCTACGTCTATCATCGCGGTTGTTATCTTTGGTGTGCTAACGGGCATCGCTGCTCGTAAAGTGATGGCAGAGAAAGAAGAACTAGAATCTCCAATCCGTACTTTCGTTGAAGCGTCACAATCTATCGTTATGCGCTTAGTTAAGATGATCATGGCACTAACGCCATACGGCATCGCAGCGTTAATGGCGAAGGTAGTTGCAACATCAAGTGCTTCTGACATCCTCAGCCTACTGGGTTTCATCGTTGCATCTTACGTTGCGATTCTACTGATGTTCGTCGTACACGGTGTGTTGGTTTCTTTTGTTGGTGTAAACCCGAAAGAGTACTTCCAAAAGATCTGGCCTGTACTGACGTTCGCTTTCACGTCTCGTAGTTCTGCAGCAACAATTCCACTGAACGTTGAAGCTCAAATCACTAAGCTAAACGTGCCACCAGCGATTGCTAACCTGTCTGCCTCTTTCGGTGCGACGATTGGTCAAAACGGTTGTGCGGGTATCTACCCTGCAATGCTAGCAGTCATGGTTGCGCCTACAGTTGGCATCGACCCAATGGACATCAACTTCATTCTGTCTCTGATTGCTATTATCACAGTGAGCTCATTCGGTATTGCTGGCGTAGGTGGCGGTGCAACGTTCGCGGCGCTTATCGTACTTCCTGCTATGGGCCTTCCTGTAACGATTGCAGCACTGCTTATCTCTATCGAGCCACTTATCGATATGGCACGTACGGCGCTTAACGTATCTGGTGCTATGACAGCCGGTACGATCACAAGCCGCCTATTAGGCAAGAAAGACAAGCAACAAGATCTGGAACAAGCGAACGCTTAATGGGTTCGATTGATTCAAGCACTTGAGTCTCGTTAAACAAAAAAACCGATGCACATGCATCGGTTTTTTATTATCTGTTACTTCTAACTTCCATTACTTCACGAGCAACAGCTTAAAACACAAGTTGAATGACTTTTTCGGCAAGTGCTTCATCGTCGTCTTCACTTAATCCGCTGACACCAATAGCGCCAATCACCTGCCCATTTAATTCAATGGGAACACCGCCTTTAAAGCCAGTGATCTTTGGGTCAGTCCAGTAACTTAAGTCTTTACCAGTTTCTCTCGCCCAAGCACCTAAGTTACCGCTTGGCTGTCTATCTCTTGCAGATGTATAAGCTTTGTTCTGTGCTAACAATCCGGCTTGAACACTCACATTATCCATGCGAATAAACGCCAGTAACTCACCGTGCGTATCACACACGCTCACCGCGATTGCTTGTTGATTACGCTCAGCAATGTCTAGAGCGTTAGACACCAGTTGTTGCGCGATCTTTTGATTCAACATATTCATTCCTTATGGCAGTGCTTGACCACGTGAGTACACGTATAGGTTGTACCACTCTTCACGAGACAGGTTTATCTGAGTCGCGACTGCCGAAGCTTTGATTCGCTCTAGATTTGTGGTGCCAATTACAGGTTGGATACGAGCAGGGTGACGAAGCAAAAATGCCAACACAATCGCTTCACTTTCTACGCCATATTGGTTCGCTAACTGAGCCACGTAGTGCGCTGTCTTTTTCACGTTTTCATGTTCTGAATACAAACCTTGCTCAGCAAATCGGCCTTGTGCTAAACAGCCCCAAGCTTGCAGTTGGATGTTATTCATTTGGCAATGCTCTAGCGTGCCTGCGGCAAAGTCTGATTGATGATGCCCTTGCGAGTTAATCATCACCCCATCATTCAACCAATCCAATTTGGCTAAGCTCATCTCAACTTGATTCGCGACGATAGGTTGCCCAAGCGCAGATTGCAGATACTGAATTTGATGGCTGTTCATATTCGACGCACCAAAGAAATCGACCTTACCTTGCGCTTTTATGTTCTCTAACGTTCTTGCTAACTCATCGAGTTCCATCAAAGGGTCAGGGCGATGTAATAACAGCACATCAAGCTTTTCAGTATTCAATCGGTTGAGAATACCGTCTACCGATTGGCCTACCCAATCAGCCGAGAAATCATAACGACCAACATTGCCCTCGCCTTCAAAACGAATCCCACACTTAGATTGAATGAACATCTGTTCACGCAGATCAGGCGCTTGTTGTAATGCTTGACCAAAGGCTTGCTCAGCTTTGCTGAAGGTATAGATATCCGCATGGTCGAATAAGTTAATGCCCGATTCTAGTGCGGTGTCGATTACGCTTCGTGTTTGAGCAACATCCGCACTCGTCACTGGATTATCATTCCAGCCACCACCTAACCCCATGCAGCCATAGGCAATTTGCCCAACATTCGGTAGATAATTTTGTAATGGGATACGTTTTTTGTCATTCGTTTTGTTTGTAGATTCAGTGCTGTTCGTCATATCGATTCTCGCTTAGAAGATTTGCTGACCAGAAATATGCCTCTATCATATTGTTCTTTTTAAAAAACAGAATATGCTATTTACGAAATGATTGTTTGATATGACGAACAATAGATTGGTAGGAACGCGCGAATGAACGAACACAAAAGAATAGAACGACTGATCCTGTTTGTAGAACTTGCTCAGCAACTTAATTTTACCAAGGCAGCCGAAAAGCTCGGTATCTCTAAGAGCTACCTTTCTGAGCAGATCAAACGTCTAGAGAATGATTTACAGTGCCCGCTTTTGGTCAGAACCACGCGCAGTGTTCGTTTAACCCAAGAAGGCGAACGCGCGTTACAACAAGGCTTAACGATTCGCTCGCAAGTCTTACAACTTGAACGCAGCGTTTCAGAGCAACACGACATCGTCAAAGGCCTATTACGCCTCACTGCGCCAAAGATGTTTACTGAGGTATATCTATTCGATATCTGCCAACAGTTTAGGCAGCAATACCCTGAGATTCGTTTCGAGATAAACAGTAGCTACACCAACTTTAATCTCAATCAAGATGATATCGATATCGCGTTTCGTGCCACCAATACGCCACCTGACAACATGGTGGCGAAACACTTGATTAGCTATCAACACGATTTAGTCGCGACTCCCGGTTATCTTAACCAATTTGGTCGCCCTACCAATGTGAGTGACTTAAGTGATCATCAATGCTTAGCAACTCTGCACCAAACCGAGTGGCCTTTAAAATCGGTAAATATTGATGTGTCCGGCTGGCTTTCAAGTAATGACAACCACCTGCTTAAGCAACAAGCTATGGCAGGCAGTGGCATCATCCGTATTGCAAGTTACTACGTTGCGAAAGAGGTCGAACTGGGAGAATTAGAGCGAGTGCTGCCTGATGAATGTCTGCAACAAGGCAACAGTATTTATCTGTTCTATCCGCAAGTTATTTATCCGGCAAAGAAACACCAAGTGTTCGTTAAATTTGTTCAGCATTACTTTGAAAGCTTAAGTCGATAAAATGATGCACAGCTCACTAGGGCTTGTTGGTTTCATCTGGCCAACATATTCGTCGTAGCGAGCTCTACTTCAACCTCTTCGGCTGAATGTGATACCAGTGAAAGTCGACTATATGGCCGATCTACTTTCAAGCCTATTCGTCCTAGTTCTTTTATTTTTTCTTGCTCTTACATTTACATTAATACCTAAACATTCACTCTACGAATCGTTTTTTATTGACTTAAAAATGAAATCATAACGACACACTAATTTGCGTAACTTAGGGTGCAAATAGGCAATCATATTACAGTGCCTATCAGGAGGATGTATGAAACCAAATCGATCTACGGTACTCACTGGACATGTAAAACACTGCCCATGCTGCTCTACCGAACTGGTCATCAAAGACCACATTCACGTTTGCCCGCGCAATGAAATTGGCGACTGTTACTTCGATGGCTATGACCAACACGAACAGCGCGCTAATACCGATTTTATCGATCATGCAAGTGCCAATGATAGCCTTGTTTACGGCATGTCAGAACACTAAGCTTTATTCAAGATTTGTTGAAGTCATTTCGCGCCAAAAAAAATGCAGCGCCAATCGAGTGATTGTTCGCTGCATTCTTAGATCCTGTAAACTTAGCTAACCATTAAAATGGAGCTAGGTAAAACGGATTACCACATTAGATCATCTGGGATCACGAAGTCTTTGTACGGGTCATCTTCGTCTACTTCGTCTGTGCTACCTGCCTGCGTATCAACGATAGATTCTTCGTCGCGCATAGCAATCTTGTTCGCTACTGCTGTTGGAATAACAACATAGCTCTCGCCTTGACGAGCAATACTTAGAATGCCTTTACTTAGTTGCTTTTGAGTCAGCTCTTCTACGTAAAGATATTTAACTAGCGTACCGTCGGTGAAGTTGTATTTGATCTCACCGTTCTTCTGTTCGATCTTGTTCATCTCAATCAGTTGCTTCACTTGAGCTTTAATTTCTTTGCTCAACTGTTGTTCTTTCAACTGTTGGTTTAGCTCTTTGTCTTTCGCTTGCTGCGCCAGTTTAGTTTCTTCAGCTGCCGCTTTTGCTTCACGAGACTGAACGCGAGACTTTTTAGAGCCTTTCTTCGCCTTCTTTAATTTTTTCTCATTTACCAAGCCAGCTTTAAGCATCTGCTCTTGGAGTGTTAACTTTGCCATGACTTTCCCAGTTCAGGATTAAAAACGGCACTATCATACCTGTTTTTGAGGTTTCTGTTTACTGAACAAGAGTAAATTACAGAACAATCGCAAAATTTATGCTGATAGCTCTAAGCTGTGTCCATATTCCCTTCTTGTTGCTCACAATCTCTACTCTCCCCGAACATACAGTTTTGATTTAAGCATGCCAACATTGGCTGCCCCACCGACTCAAAACCATTATCTGACTCTATTATTCGCGCGCGTACCATTTATCATTCCAACAAGACAATATGTTAATTTTCAATGGTTAATCAATTTTATAAAACCTTGGCATATATCTCATATTTGAATAAATGCCATAGAGTTATAACTCCAATGTCATAACTCTTGACTACGTTATTCTAGACATCAATCAATAAGGATAACGTAAACGATGAAAACTCAATGGACTTGGTTAGCTGCACTTGTGGCATCCACATCAATCGCTTCGACCTCTGCGATCGCAGACACCGACGTGTATCTCACCAATAACACCAATCAAGTGATGACCATTCAAGCCAACCACACTGGTACCGACCTGCTTCAACTCGGTGATGAGTGGCAACAGCATGTTGAACAGATTGGTCCTTGGGAGACGAAGAAGCTGATAAGTTTCAACCGCTGGACTGGTGTGAAATCTGGGAAGACCTATGAGTTTGACACTGTGGTATCAAACGCTGTGGGCGAAAGTGTCACGCTCAACCAAACCATGAAGGGACATTGGTATAACTCTACACTGCAACATGGTTTGAGTGCCGCAGACGTCAACCTAACATTGCATGACGATCGTAATATTCATCGCAGCACAACCGATGCGTTCGGGGTCAATGCAGAGCTAGCCCTCAAAGCCGATTCTACAGCGCGCTATGATGATATTTATTACACCATCACCCCACCAAAAGTGGATGAGCAACCAGAACCGGATGCCGATACACTCAAAGTCATGACCTACAACATCTGGGCGCTGCCTGCCATCGCTTCGCATATTGGTGACCGCTACGATCTGATTCCTCAATACATAAAGGGCTACGACGTGTTGGCGCTACAAGAGGTGTTTGCTAACGGCAGAGATGAGTTCTTGCGTGAACTTGCCAAAGAGTATCCTTATCAAACCAAAATGCTCGATAAAGACGGGATTAACATCTATGACGGCGGCGTGATCATTGTCAGCCGCTACCCTATCGTCAACGAAGCACAGTACGTTTTTCCTGATTGCACCGGAACGGACTGCTTCGCAGACAAAGGCGTGAATTACGCTGAAGTCATCAAAAACGGCCAGGCTTACCACGTGTTTGGTACTCACACGGCATCATTTGATACCGATACCGCTCGTGACTACCGACAGCGCCAATTTAAACAGATGCGTCAGCTTGCTCAATCACTGGAAATACCAACTTCAGAGACGGTTATTTACAGCGGCGACTTCAACGTGAACAAGCTGAAGTTCCCAGACGACTACCAACAGATGTTCGCTAACCTGCAAGCCGCTGAGCCTGAGTATTCAGGTTATACCGCTTCTACCTTTGACCCACGCATCAACAACTTTGCGGGTGAACCTATGTCGGGTGGTGAGAACGTTGAGTATCTCGATTATGTGGTAGTGAGCTCGGAATATGCAGCTAAAGCTCATAACGACAATCGCGTGGATGTCCCAAGATCAACCAGCAGTGAGTTATGGAAGCACTACAACCTTTCAGACCACTTCCCTGTCAGTGCCGTGATCAAGTAGCGCGGTGAACCAATAATGCATCGAGTTATATTAATCCTAATGCTCGTCTTAACGGCGAGCATTATTGGCTATTCGTGGTCATCAAAATCCACTGAAACAGCGCTATCTTCTGCTCAACACACAGAACCTAAGCCGCGTGTTTCTACGACAACTAATGACGATAATTCCACGCCTACTGCAACCGCTAGTTCGGAAAACTCCGCATCGCACAGCAATCAAGCCCAAGCCGGAGCACTGGACGGTAAAATTCTTGCTGAAAACTTGAGTGAGCTTGAAGGCAAGGCTTTGTTCGATGAACTCGATGGGTTCTGGAAGCTTTGCCAACAACGCGATGACTGCGCAGAGCAACTCGCACGATTGAAATCAGAATTGCCGGGCATATGGTTTGAGTTACTGAGCGACTATCCGCAGCTATCGGCTGACTGGCAATTAACACCAAGCACTATCCCACTTGAATCCATAGAGACTCTTGAAGATCGTGTTGCCTTATTCAAGCAATCTGCACAACAAGTATGGGGAGAGTTGGCCCACCAGCTATTCGCTGACCAGTTTGCTCATCTGGATTTTACGCTTGACGCTAACACCCTTGAAAAGAACGAAGCGAGCCAGTTTTTGGCCAACTATCAAGATTTGCTTAGTGAATGGCAAAACAATACGGGCACGTTAAACGCCGAAACACAGCTTCAAAAATATGAACTGGCAGTATCTTTGATACCCAGCAGGTATAGCCCTGCTGAAGTAGCATCAGTCAAAGCCGACCTTCAAGATGCCTACTTAGATGAAGCGCAGGCCAGCAACATTGCCGCGCGAGAACAACAAGTCGCACAACAGCAACAAACCGTGATGAGTTATCACGAGCAACTGGATCAGCTCAAAGCAACCTTAGACTCTCAGCGCTCATCAAGTTATGCCACTTGGACTCAACAAGATTGGGACAGTTATTATCAACAGCAAGTCACCGATTTCAGGGAGCAGTTCTTTAGCAAGTAACGCCTTAACTTAAACCATCACGAAACTGAGCGGGCGTTTTATTGAGCCAACCTTTAAACGCCCTTCTGAAATTTGCAGGGTCGCTATAACCGAGCCTTTCACCGATGTCATCAATGCTCATGGTTGTGCCGAGTAATAGCTCTTTGGCCAGCTCCACTCGAACTTCGGTAAGCAATATTTGGTAACTGGATTCATGGGTCACTAGCTCTCGCCTGAGTGTACGAGAGCTACAACCAAACTCATCCGCGAGTTGTTCAATATTCGGGAAACTACCTGCGGTTTGATAAAAGATCGTTTTGATCTGATTAGTCAGCAGATGCTCAGAGTCCAACGTTTCGACTATCGACTGGCAAGACGCAAGATAGCGCTTCAGTGTCGCGGCATCATGAGTCAATAAGGTCTGTGATAAAACCGAGGCATCAAAACGCAATTCACAATGGCTCTGCTCAAAAACTACAGGGCACTGGAAACGGTCGTCATAGAGCTTAGCGTAATTGGGACGAGCATAAGGCAAAGCCAAAGTGTGAATATCCAGCTCATGACCAGTCAGTTCTTTGAACAAAGAGACGATGGAACTTAAGAAATACTCACTGCAGAAAGGGAGCAGATCGCCCACTTCCAAGGTGTTCTCAATCTGAATCACTGCATGCTCGGAATCTAGAAACAATTTAACCGAGAAAATAGGACCGTTCAGGCGCAGATATTTAAAGCCCGACTTGATGGCCTCCCCGACATTTTGACTGGTCGATAGCGCATAACCCAACACACCAAAGTGGCTCAAGCTAGCGTGTTCCCCCAGCCCAAGCCCTAAGCCATCGTGAGGAAAGCTCTGATTCGCCACGCTAAATAACGCTAGTTTATCAGCGTAAGTCAGCTTTCCATTCGGGTCTCGCCAATCCATGTTCGGCAAACCCACATCATTGAGTAGCCTTTCAATATCGATACCTCGTTGCTCTAGCGTATTCAACAGCAGCGCGATATCTAATGTACCCAACTGATGCCGATGTCCGGTCGGCTTATACTCCGCGATAATCTCCAATCGTCTCTCCTTATATCGAGCCCATTCCCATCAACATGACTACTCAGCTTCAACAACACTACTGACAAAATCGTGATTGGCAACGCGCTCTTGTCCGAATATGACCTCCCAATTCTACGCTACTCATCGCACAATGGCTTTAATTGTTAAATTAATGTGAAGCATCGCAATGATAAAAACGAACCCAGCCCCACACAGTTTGATTGATTCTAATGGTCAGCCGAGCATTGGACATTTCGATGGCATCCCCAAGCACCTGAACATCGAGAACTTTGACTACCGAAACTCGATGGATTCAAAAGCAGCCCCTTGGCAGAAGCACTTCCACTACAAGCAATTTCAGTTTGTCAGCATCGTCACCGACACACACATTATTGGTATCGCTATCGCGGATATTCGCTACTTGGGCTCGGCATTTTGTTATCTGTACGATATTGAAAACAACCATCTAGAAGAGTCATCTTGGTTGAGGCCATTAGGGTTTGATAAGCATGTAACGCCTTCACCATTTGACGGCACGACAAACATTGCAGGCCAAAGCATCATCTTTAATATTGAAGGCGGGCAATGGCAAGTTCGATTAAATACCAAACTCATCAAGGCCGATATCGCTTTAGAGCCTGAAGCCGACAGCTTGCCCTTGGCGATGTGCAGCCCAACGGGTTATTCAGGTTGGACTTACACCCAAAAGCACAATGCTTTGCGCATCAGCGGTGAAATCCAAATCAAAGGAGAATCACTCGTTCTCGAACAAGCTCGTGCCGGTTATGACTTTTCAGCGGGCTACATGAGACGCGAAACCAGTTGGCGCTGGGCAAGTATCAACACGCAATCCAATGGCACAGATATTGGCCTAAATCTCGCGGCGGGCGTGAATGAAACCGGAGGCTGCGAAAACGTGTTATGGGTCAATGGAACCAGACACTTGCTTAACCCGGTACAGTTTACGTTCAGTCGCCAAGACACGAACTTGCCTTGGCAGATAACATCACAAGATGGACGTATAAACCTGACCTTTACGCCCTTAAATAACCGCAGCGAAAAGCTCAATTTATGGCTGTTAAAGAGTAACTTTCGTCAGTTCATTGGTCACTTTTCTGGCTCGATTGAAGACAACAATGGAGTGACACATCAACTCGATGGTGTTCTTGGCCTAACAGAAGATCACTTTGCTCGCTGGTAACGTAATTCTGCTGATTGAATCTCAGGCGAGCAAGTCTAAGTAAACTTGATACTAAGAACGCGTATGGCGTCTCAACAAGGATAAAACATGAATATCGACGCATTAATCAATCACCCAGAATGGCTACTGCTGGTATTAGCGCCCTTATTCGTGGTGTGCATGTTAGCTGAGTATTTTATCGGTCAGAAGCAAGGTCGACTGCCTGATAACTCCAGCTATAGGCTTTCAGAAGTGATGTGTAATTTCACGCTGGCGGGAATGCATCAACTCTCCGATTTGCTCACCGGGTTATTGGTCGTGCAGCTGTATCTCTGGATGTTTGGTTGGCGCTTAATGGACATTGAAATGGGCGTGCTGAGTTTTGTTGTATTGATGGTGTTGCAAGACTTTTGCTATTACTGGTTCCACAGAGCAAGCCATCGTGTTCGCTGGATGTGGGCAGCACACGTGGCACACCACAGTTCAGAAAACATGAACTTCAGTACGGCTTTCCGTCAAAGCTTAATGTATCCACTTGCTGGGATGTGGCTTTTCTGGATACCGTTGGTCATCATAGGTTTTGCCCCTAAGTGGGTCATCTTTGTGGTGCTTCTCAACCTAGGTTTGCAGTTCTTCGTCCATACACAATGGATACGAAGCTTGGGGCCACTTGAATACATCTTTAATACCCCTTCGCATCATCGAGTACATCACGGCAAAAACCCGCAATACATCGATAAGAACTACGCCGGCGTTTTGATCATTTGGGATAAATTGTTTGGTACGTTCGAGCCTGAAATTGAAACCGTGCGTTACGGCGTCACCAAGCCCGTGAACAGTTTTAACCCGATAGTGGTCACCTTTCAAGAATGGAAGGCCATATTCAAAGATTTGAAGAACCGAGAGTTAACCATGAAACAGAAAGTGCGATTGATACTCTCACCTCCTTCAGACTAATCAAAGCGATCAGGTCTAATACACCTTATGAAAATCGATGAGGTTGAATGCGAGGTCGCTTACCCAGAAATCGCCGTCCAAGTCGGCACCTTGCACGTATCGCTTGTCTCCCATTTCTAAAGTCACAATGTATTTGCCCGCGATTAGCCCCTCTACCATGTAAAAGCCATCACTCTCAATCTCGCTCGAATACTCGGTGCCTTTCTGGATATGTTTAAAGTGCAGATAAGCACTGTTTTCTAGGTCACCTTCTACCGTGCCATCGACGCCAAATGACACCACCATTTCGATATGAGCATGAGTTAGCCCGACTTGCTTAGTATTTACAAATACGGGGTTTTGAATCGGCGTGAGGTTAAGGTCGAGTGCCCCTTCATCAATATAGATAGGCAGATTATCTCGAGCTGGAACACTTGAGAATTCAAATCGGCCTTTTGCATCACTGACCGCTCGTTGGTCCAAGATTTGTAGGTTTACGCCTTGTATGGGTTGTTTGTGGTGATCGTAGACAATGCCCGTCAGCTTAGAATGGTTGTATCGATTCCACTCAACAAACTCACCAATGCTTTCATCAAAGTAAGTCTTCGCACCGAATTCTGTCGTCATCTCGACACCATATCGGTCTTCAGTTCCTTCTAGCTTAAAGAGCAAATAAGGATTCACTCGAGCTTCCAAAGAAGCCGTAAACGAAACCTCTTGTTTCTGATAACGAGCCGATACATTGGTCGTGAGCTCTTGAAAAACCTCCAACGGATCGAGCAGGCACTCTTTGCACGCATTTCTTAAAGACAATTCCGTTCGTTCATGATGACCAGAGCCATCAACAGTTCCAGATATATTCCACGATGTATCCGAAAACCCGCTTTTGGCCAAGCCAATCGTATGTAGATAGTCATCTTGATGAGAAGCTTTGGTATATCGATAGTCGCCAGCGTATGAAACAAACAGATTACGAGCCACTTTCGAGTTCAACTTGGGTTCAACGCTCAATTCGTCGTCATCATCTCTTACCGTTAAAAAGGCTGTTAGGTTTGCAAGCGACAGGTTGTATTTGAAAACATCGTATTCCATTGACTCTAAATTCAATTCATCGGTTTTATTGAGCTCTATCGATGCCGACTGATCGCCGTTGATCAAAATATCAAACTCCATTGGAAAGCGATTGAACTCTGGTAACCAACCGATATGGCCCGCAAACCAGTGCGCAGGTAAATATCGTCCTTGAAAACCAATCAGGTCTTTGCCATGTTGCCTCATAAAGGCGCTACCCACGGTGAAGTAATCGGCAAGCCCATACTCAAGCGACACAGCGCCCGCTCGGTCTGCACCTTCATTGCCTACCACTTGCACGCCCCACTCGTTGCGTGGCAGAAATGCATCTTCTAAACCGGCCACGGTGATCTCTTCTTCCTGCCAGACACCTTTCGACAAGTAGTAGCGAAACTTGATGGTGTCACCGGGGGAAATATTGTCTTCTTCAACTACGAAGCGTCCGAACTCATCAGAGCGATAAGTGGTTTGATAGATGCCATTAACCAAAACATCGATGCTGATGTTAGGTTGAGTGGTTCGTTCGAGTTGAAGGTTGCCGAACTCTGTCTGTCGCTTTCGATTGGTGTAATAGAGCCCGTCTTCGAGGGTTTGATTCACAGTAAAGACGCTGCCATCTAGTAACACATGGCCGACTTCCAAAGAGCCTTCACCATCATGAGCTTCAACCGCAATGTTATAATAAACGATGGGGTTATCTTCTCGTGAATCAATCGACAAGCGAGACAAGGAGTGTTCAGTGCTTAATATGGTGTCTGAGATTGCGTATACATCACCGCCAGTTTCACTGTCGTGATAAACAGAAGCCGCTAACCGAGTCGCCAAACCCACAGCGGCGACAGGTTCGAAAGCTGGCGTGTTTTCAGCTCGCTTGAGATCCTCGGCCTTCTTACGTGATTCATTTTTCATCTTAGAAATAGCCGCTTCCAACTCAGTCAATGAGCTAAATTCTGGAGAAACGGTGAGTCGGTAATCATCAATATCCCAACGCACTTTAGCTGGGATACAAGCTTGTAAGCTGTACCAGTGGATGTGAGTTTCTAAGTCGATGACTTGATATTTGATCGACTGGATATTGTTATCATCGCGATAGCAGATGGCTTGTTCAGTATCAACAATATACGGCGGAGATTCTCTTCCCACATCTTGTGGCAAGTACAATTCGCAATATCCGCTTTTATCACACTGACCATTCATTTCGAGCAGATAAAAAGCGGCGTTGGATATCGAAATGAAGGGTTCTTCGTAGTCATCCATCATGACACGATAAAAGCTATCCCCCACTTTCCCGACTCGAACTTCAACATGGGCTGGATAGAGCTCGCTCGCCTCACTTTCTTCTTCAGATTGCGAATACGCAGCAAAAGGAAACAATGAGGCGAGCAAAAAGAGTCGCCAAAGCATGCAATTGAACACTAGCCTTTAAAGAGTCTGCGACAATGAAACGAGCACTACAGAACACATTCGTACAGAGGCTGTTCGTTCTGAACCAGTGAGATCTTCGACCCTTTTGGGAAAGGCTTAGTTAATTCAGCATTACGAAGTAGCACCACTTTTTCGCTATGCTCGTCGACATTCAATCTTGCAGTAAATTGAAAGTTACCATCGTTACGAATCTTGATGCTTTGGTTGTCACACGCAAACTTAACATCTTGTACCTGCTCACCTTTCTGAACATAAACGGGTACATAACTGTTTATGTGAAAGTTCAGTTGAAAGGCTGAACCGTCACTGTTGGTTTTACTTGAAGATAGCGCAATGTCTGATAACTCTGCGGCTTTTGCTATTGGGGAAAACCACAAGTAAGCACGATATTCACCATCAGCCATGTCAGCAGGCAGAGCATTCATACGTAAACGAACCGTGCGTCTTTGATTGGGTTTAAGTTCACGAATTATTGGTGGTGACACTTTAATCCAACTCGCGATGTCTTCCGATTCAGCAATATTAGCGTCAGTTCTAACTAAGCCACTCGCCTTTACAGGGCGATAAATCGGTTTTATCTCCAAGCGAATCGGTTGATCTGAGTTATTTTCGACGACGATTTTTTCAGTCACCGAAGTGTCGGCATCCAAAACAAAACGAGTCGGAGCGATGAGTAGCTGAGCATAGGCTTTTGTTGTGAAGATTAAGCCGAGAACACATGAGATAAACAACTTCATTTATAATTAACCTCAAAAGGGATTGTACTGGTGTAAAGGCCAGCGGGGTGGTTAGCGCCGATTTTCACTTTCGCACCAATACACAATAATTTGCTTCTTCCATTCCCTTTGATTTTGGCTCTACCACGCTTTGATAAGCCACAACCAAAATAGAACTTTCTAATACGCAGGCGCTTGGATTTACGAGAATGGTTTAGGTATTGCTTAGAAGGGAGAGAAACCATGATTTTTTTACCCGGCTCACCTTCAACGTAAAAGCGCACCACATATACCTGACTATTGGCTGGGTTTGAGTCCGCATTCTGACCCGATCCAGAGATATACATGCCTGGAAATTTCACTTCCATATTCTCAGGAATAATTTCTAGCGCATGAAAAGGACTAGAATAAAAAATAAGGCCGATATAAATCGCATATTTGAATAGAACACTCATAGTAAAGACGGCTGCTTTTCAACAGCCGTAATATTATACTGGTTTCATTTAATTATTGGTAAGTGACATCTACTGCAACGTTAGCAGCATATGTACCAGCAACTAATGTCGCACTTGAAGTACGTGCAGTGCCGCCAATATTAAGATCCGCAGTACCACCCGTAAGGGTAATAGCATTATTAAAGTCAAATTCAGCTGCAATCGTATTTACGCCATTCACCAAGTTAGTATCAGAAATACTGACTGTTACTGCATCACCAGACTCTCCAGAAAGAGTAAATGCCGCCGCTCCTGCATCACCTTGAGCGATAACAACGTCCGTTGTGTTGTCTGAAGTGATGATACCGAAGTCAAGATCACTTGTTTTTGTCATTGTAATTGCTTGTTTTACTTCTAGTGTTGCATCAAAAGTGTCACTCACAGCGAAAACGTTCGCTGAAGAGATAGAAAGTGCAGATACAGCAACAACCTTAAAGACTTTGTTCATTTCTTTAATCCTTTATATAAATTCGGCTTTATTATTAGGGTTACCTAATAGTCAATCAGAGTTAACAATTAAGTAACAACAATCCTATTTAGAAAATATATATATTGACACTTATTTATAAAGAAATGAGGCGCAGTGAGAATAAGATCACGCAAATTGATAGAAATAACACTAATAAAAATAATGGTATTGGAGCATTTCATCCAACAATATATAAAACTTGTTTTACATCCTAATCAGTTAATTAATCTATTTATTTAATCAAGCACACCTAATTTTTTAGAATATATTAAAAAATACAATACGAGATAAATTTGAAGTCAGACTAAAAAACGAAATATATAGATCAGCATGTTGCAATAAAGTCTCAAATTTGAAACAAACTGGAGAAACCTTAACCTTGTAATAAAATTGAAATAATAACTGGCCAGGGGTTAATTATTTAACCTCACTATTGATAGTGTATTAAAAATAAGACATATCAAATCATTATTTATTACGGTGATTAAGACTATTAAATAACGTCCAAAAAGAAGAATAATTTGATATTAATGACTGATTCTGTGATTTGCTCTAATGACCTATTCAGTTTCATTTCTCACGAGCGTTGAATGCAGAAAAGCGCGTGACATTGAAAGCTTGATGTAAGGTAAATACAAGCGGTAACACACTCATTGCTAGACTCAGAGCGCTTTGGCTGTCCAGAGCTTACTCGCCTCTCCAAATTGTGTCCGCTTCGAGTACTTTAACCGCAGCACTTTGTTAGTTCATCTTGCCAAGAAATAATCAATCTAAGGCTCCATTCCCCCGATAGCGGTCTGATTGAATAGGAATGCAGCACTTTCCTGCAATTTATTTGTGATCTGGGTTGCACGCGTACCGCATACTATCAGATACTGAACAAAACTAACCTTCAGCCACAGTAAACGTTCCGCGCTTGCTGTTCAGGAAATTCAATGAGTTCAGATAATCAGCCAACCTACTTCTTTTTCGATTACGAAACATGGGGCGTTAGCCCAGCAAAAGACCGTCCGAGTCAGTTTGCGGGTGTTCGTACCGACCAAGATTTCAATGTTATTGGAGAGCCTCTGGTTATCTATTGCCAACCTCCCGCTGATTACCTCCCTGCGCCTGAAGCTGCACTGATCACCCGTATCACACCACAAAAAGCGGCTTCACAAGGTCTTCCTGAACCAGAGTTTATCGCTAAGATCCATACTGAGTTAGCCAAACCAAACACCACAAGCCTTGGCTACAACAGTATTCGATTCGATGACGAGGTAACGCGTTACACCTGCTACCGAAACTTCATCGACCCATATGCGTGGAGCTGGCAGAACGGCAACTCGCGTTGGGATTTATTAGATGTAATGCGCGCTGTTCACGCACTGCGCCCTGAAGGCATTGTTTGGCCAGAGAACGAAGAAGGTTACCCAAGCTTCAAACTGGAACACCTATCTGTGGCAAACGGCATTGAACATGAGAACGCGCACGATGCGATGGCCGATGTTATTGCGACCATCGAGTTAGCGAAGAAGCTGAAAGCTGCGCAACCTAAGATGTTCGATTACCTTTACAACATGCGTCATAAGCGTAAGCTGAATGATCTGGTTGATATCGTAAACATGACACCATTAATGCACGTTTCAGGCATGTTTGGCCGTGACTGCAACTACACCAGCTGGATTGTGCCTATGGCTTGGCACCCAACCAATCAAAATGCGGTTATCGTGGTTGATTTAGCCAAAGATCCAAGCCCACTGTTAGAACTGGACGCTGATGAACTCAGAGAAAGGCTCTATACCAAACGCAGTGAACTGGGTGAAGACGAACTACCCGTACCCATCAAATTGGTTCAGCTAAACAAGTGCCCTATTCTTGCTCCAGCCAAAACGCTAACGGCTGAAAATGCTGAAACCATCGGTATCGATCGCCAACAATGCCTGAAAAACTTGGCACTGCTGCGCGAACACCCAGAGATCCGCGAAAAACTGATCGGCCTGTATTCACAAGAGCGCGAGTACGAAAAGAGTGATGATGTTGATACACACCTTTACGACGGTTTCTTTTCACCTGCTGATAAAACAGCGATGAACATCATTCGCGAAACTGACCCGAACAACTTGGCGGCTTTGGATATCACCTTCAGTGACGAACGAATTAAACCGTTACTGTTCCGTTACCGTGCGCGTAACTTCCCATGGACGCTCGACGAAGCTGAGCAATTGAAATGGGCGAACCATTGTCGTGAGTTTTATGAGTGCCGTTTAGAAGAGTACATGCTCAACCTTGAAAACCTCGCGCACGAACATGAAAGCGACGAGAAGAAAATGGCTATCTTGAAGGCGGTTTATCAGTACGTAGAAAAGTTAGCTAGCTAATTCCATTATCAAGAGACGTAACACTTTGAAAGAAAGATTGATCCAACTGGTTTACTGCTTAATCTCCTTCACCTTAATCATAGGTGCACTTACAGCAGGTAACGCGTTACAGCACTTTTTGGATACCTCAATCCCTGGCAGTATTTTTGGCATGTTGATTCTGTTTGCCGCCATGGTGATTGGTATTGTTCCTTCGCACTGGGTACAACCCGGTGCAAGCTTGATTATCCGCCTAATGATCTTACTGTTTGTTCCGATCAGTGTTGGGTTGATGGATCATTTCGACATGCTCATCGCGAACGCATTGCCAATTATGGCGAGCGCCGTTGGTGGCACATTATTGGTGTTAGTATCCTTATCATGGTTCTTAGACCGCTTGCTTTCGAGAGGTAACTGATCATGTGGATTCTACTCACCATCGTGGTATTCCTATTTGCTCGCTGGGTAAGTCAAAAAGTAAACTCGCCGCTGTGTAACCCCCTGCTTATCAGCATTGGTATCATCATTCCGATTCTCACGTTCTTTAGAGTACCGTTTGAGACTTACTATGCTGACAACACTTGGATTACCTACATGCTGCAGCCTGCGGTTGTTGCACTTGCTTACCCACTTTATGAGCAGCTACCTCAAATCAGAGCCAACTGGCGCATCATTACCTTTGCGTGCACGCTAGGCAGTGTGATGTCGATGACAACAACGGCAGTGATCGCAGTAGCATTTAAAGCGGACTTAACTTTGATTGCGAGCTTGTTAGGCAAATCAGTCACCACGCCAATTGCAATGGAAGTATCGAGCCATTTAGGTGGTGAAGCAGCGATTGCGGCAATACTGGTATTGATTGTGGGTCTATTTGGGGCAATTTTTGCTTACCCAATCTACAACCTCATTGGTATTAAGAGCCCGATCGCCCGTGGTTTAACCATGGGTACCGTGTCTCACGCTTTAGGCACCGCGACTTGTGCGGAAAAGAATCAGGAAGATGCAGCATTCAGTTCTTTGGCTCTTGTGCTTTGTGGCGTCATTACCTCAATCATCGCACCGAGTATATTTTCGCTCGTGGTTTGGTTCTACTCTTAACCTAAACGATCACTACACGATTCAGCCCAACCAGAATGCTGTTTATTACAGTGTCTGTTTGGGCTTTTTATTCGCATTTATTTAGCAATAGCAGTCAAGTCACGGTCTTTTACGAGCAATAAGTGCGATATCAGCGGTATAAATGGCTCTTGTAATCGATTTCAAGTGTGACCTCACTCTAATTATGCAAGCCAATGTAACAACAACAGTTCAATAGTGACCTTTATCACAGAAAATTCCTGAGCAATGCATAAACTTAAAGCCTAAGGTCAATTAAGGATTCAACATGAACAGTCGTATTACCCTGGCGCTGGAAAGTGCTCCATCATCAATGAAAGCGCTTTTGAGTGACATCGTATTAGCAGACAACTTTGACGCGACATTGTCTCCAGAACAATTTGCTAGCCTACTGCAAGCAAGTGGTCTAGCGGATGACGAACTACGTATTGCGCTACTTCCTTTTGCCGCAGCGTATTCTTACGCTCCGTTATCTGACTTTTATGTTGGTGCAATCGTGCGTGGTTTGTCTGGTACTCTGTATTTTGGTGCAAACCTTGAAATCGCTGGTGCTCAACTTGGTCAAACCGTTCACGCTGAGCAATCTGCAATCAGCCACGCTTGGATGAAAGGCGAACTCGGTATCTCAGATATCACCATCAACTTCAGTCCTTGTGGTCACTGTCGTCAATTCATGAACGAACTGACAACAGCAAGAGAACTTAAAGTTCAGCTTCCACAACGTGATGAAATGTCTCTGCAAGAGTACCTGCCAGACTCGTTCGGCCCTGCTGATTTAGGGGTAACAACTGGCCTAATGACAAAGCTTGATCATAAGTACACGACCGAAGAAACAACGCCTATTGTTGTAGAAGCGCTAGCAGCACTAAACCGCAGCCATGCTCCTTACACCAAAAACCTAAGTGGTGTTTCACTACAACTGACGTCAGGTGAAATTTTTACGGGAGCTTACGCTGAAAACGCAGCGTTCAACCCGAGCCTACCTCCTCTGCAAGTCGCGTTAATTCAACTTAAACTGGCTGGCTTCGATTTCGAACAAATTGAAAGTGCTGCTTTGGTTGAAATCGCAGAAGGTAGCATCAGTCACCTAGCGGATACGCAATCTACATTAGAAGCGATTAATCCTGACATTCCAGTGACTTACTTAGCAATCTAAGTACATCTAATTAACAAAAATTTAAATAAGCAGCCCTATTTAACAGGGCTGCTTTTTTTATGCCTGTAATTAACGCAACAACTTGCGCAAACGTTTGCTTTTGTCATTGAAATAAGTATGATCTCCCCGTTTTCAATCAATCGTTCAAAAGATCGGAAGGAATTTCTATGTTTGGTACTGCTACTCGTGAAAATGCTACTCGTGTACTTCTATTAGGTTCAGGTGAACTCGGCAAAGAAGTTGCTATCGAGTGCCAACGTTTAGGTTTGGAAGTTATTGCTTGTGACCGTT
Organism: Vibrio sp. 10N.247.311.13; assembly: GCF_041467595.1. Lineage (NCBI taxonomy): Bacteria > Pseudomonadati > Pseudomonadota > Gammaproteobacteria > Vibrionales > Vibrionaceae > Vibrio > Vibrio sp. 10N.247.311.13. Next base: position 99,220 of record NZ_JBFSUX010000005.1, read on the forward strand.
ATGCAGACGCACCAGCAATGCAAGTTGCGCATCGTAGCCATGTATTAGACATGTTAGATGGTGATGCGCTACAAGCTATCATTGAACTAGAAAAGCCAGATTATGTGGTTCCTGAAATTGAAGCTATTGCCACCAGCAAGTTGGTAGAGCTAGAAGCGCAAGGCTTAAATGTCGTTCCAACTGCGAATGCGACCAAGCTAACGATGAACCGCGAAGGTATCCGTCGTCTAGCGGCAGAAGAACTAAAACTGAGCACTTCTCCTTACCGCTTCGCAGACACCTTTGAAGATTTCTCAGCCGCTGTTGAATTCGTGGGCATGCCTTGCGTTGTTAAGCCGGTAATGAGTTCTTCAGGCAAAGGCCAAAGCGTTATCAAAACAGAAGAAGACATTCAGAAGTCTTGGGACTACGCACAAGAAGGTGGCCGTACTGGCGCGGGTCGTGTAATCGTTGAAGGCTTCATCGACTTTGATTACGAAATCACGCTTCTAACCGTTCGTGCTGTCGACGGTGTTCACTTCTGTGCACCTATCGGTCACCGTCAAGAAGACGGTGATTACCGTGAATCATGGCAGCCACAGGTCATGTCTGACAACGCACTTAAAGCGGCGCAATACACGGCAGAGCAAGTGGTTAACGCATTAGGCGGTCACGGAATCTTTGGTGTTGAACTGTTCGTTAAAGGCGACCACGTGATCTTCAATGAAGTCTCCCCTCGCCCACATGATACTGGCTTGGTTACTCTGATGTCTCAAGACTCATCGGAATTTGCACTACACGTACGCGCATTTACAGGTATGCCGATCAAATCCATCACGCAATACGGCCCTTGTGCATCAGCGGTTATCCTTGGTCAAGGCACATCAACGAATATCCGCTTTGAAGGCCTTGCAGAAGCGCTAGACGCACCACAAACGCAAGTTCGCTTGTTTGGTAAGCCTGATATCGATGGTCGCCGTCGTTTAGGTGTGGCGCTTACTCGTCGTAACAGCACAGAAACAGCGATTGAAGATGCCATTGAGAGCGCGTCAAAAGTAAAAGTGATTTACTAACCTGCTATTCAATTCTGAACAATCACGAGTTCAAATCTGAACCATAAAAAGACGGGCTATCGAGCCCGTCTTTTTGTTGGTGTTATCTGTTCGCTTAACTAAGCAGACTGAACTTAAGCGTCTGACTCAATCAAATACACTTCTTCACAGAAGCGAGACAAGCCTTTCTTAGCAATCTTCGGATGTTCATCGTTCGCTATATCTTGATTCAACAATGTAATTTTGTATCCTGCAAACAATTGAGCAATCTCTAACTTAGGTACGCTAAACGGAGGCCCCGCCATCTCGCTTTGATCATAATCCAGAGTCACCAGAAGGATCTTACCGCCCGGTTTCAGCAGTTGTTTTAAGCGCTCTACGTACTGCACTCGCATCTCTTCAGGCAATGCGACTAAAGACGCGCGATCATAAATGGTATCGACAGGTTGGATTGGCGCTGAAAAGTAATCGCCCGTGTAGATGTTCAGTTCATCGAATTGGTAGAGCTCGTGCTGACCGCTAATTTGAGTCACAGTCGGGGTATAAAGGTGCTCTGCAAAAAATGCGCGAACCGCAATCTGGCTTAACTCGACACCTTGAACATCTTCATGCTTTGAAGCTAGCCAAATCAGATCTTCACTTTTGCCACAAAGTGGAACAAACACACTCTTCTCGTAGCTAGGCTCAGTCTTTTCCCAAAATTTAATCAGAAGTGGGTTTACATCTTCGAGGTGGAAACCAATTTGGTTGGCTGCCCATTTATTGTGCCAAAATTCAGGATTATTCATCTTTCGTTCATGTTAAACAGTCATAATGCAAGGGTACAGTATAGAGAGGTAAGAGCAACCTTAGCTTGGTTTAAAGTACTAAATTGATTTCGATAAAATCAGAAACTGGCTAAGTTCAAAGTTCTGATAATTGCGGAACTAACGGTTGGGTTATTTGGCTATATCTTCACATTTTAAAGCAATATTAAACGTTAGAATTGGTTTCTGTCTTAGCTAGCCTCATTTAATATGTAGTGAAATTAGTTAAGCTGTTTTTACTCTTGTGCGTTACTGGTTAGCCCTTTTGACTACCCGTTTTTTGTAACCTTGTATTTTGGAGTTTGAATGAGTGTATTTCTCCGTACGGCGGCCCTAATGCTTTTGGTATTGAGCCGAGCGCCTGCATTCGCAGCAGCACCTGTTTCAACAAGTTCAACAGATCAAACGCGCACTCCTGCGCAAAACCAAGTATCTTCAAACGTATTCCGTCATAGTTTGAGCGGCCTTTACGGCATCAAAGCCTTCGACTCACGCCCGACTCAGCCTTACACCGACTTCGATATTTTGTACAGCAAAGCGCATCAAGGCCAAGCTGAACTAGAAACTATCTGTAAAAGTACTGCCCTACTCACCAATTCTGAAGCGCTATTTGCTGGCGTTAAATCTCAAGCTCGCGCAGAAGAAAAAATCGCCCTTGAGCTTGATGGTGATGTGACAAAAATTACCGACTTAGCCCGTGCAACTATCATCGCGAACGATGTAGAGAGCTTGGTTGAAGTTTACGAAGCGCTAAGCCGTGAAGCAGACGTTGTTAAGCTGAAAAATAAGTTTAAATCGCCGGCTGACTCTGGTTACCGTGACCTTAACTTGTTGGTTCGTTTGCCTAAAACCAACATCATTGCAGAGGTTCAACTTCACTTAAAAGCGATTGCTGACGTGAAAAGTGGTCCTGAGCACGAGCTGTACGAAATTATCCAAGGCATTGAGCGTCACGCAATTGCAGAACATCGCCCAATCAACGATATCGAAGCGGCACAAATCAATAGCCTACGACGCCAATCTTTAGAGCTTTACCAACAAGCATGGCAACCGTACATTACAACGCACATTAAAGCGGCTTGACACATAGATAGGCTATTCCAATAAACATCACAAGGGCTGCACTCGCAGCCCTTTTTAGTACTTGTTGAGTAGCCTCTCCACTTCCTATCCCAAATAATCAGATCGTTTAAATTTAGATCTCAGTCTCTTTTCTCCATCGAACATTTCTGTTTCTATAGCGAATAAGCTTCTGACAAGAAAAGGAATTACGTCAATGCAGAATAACAAATCCATGCTTTCCATCGCGCTACTTGCTGCGTTTTCTGTACACGCTAGTGCTGACGAATGCGGAAAGATCACCATTGCAGACATGAACTGGAACTCGGCGAGCCTATTGCTCATGTCGACCAATTCATTTTGAATAACGGCTACGGCTGTGAAGCGGACTTAATCCCCGGTGATAGCGTCCCTACGGGCACGTCAATGATTGAAAAAGGTCAACCTGATGTTGCGCCAGAGCTTTGGACTAATGGCATCAAAGAAGCGTTGGATAAGGGTGTTGCGGATAAGCGTCTACGTTACGCGGGCAAGTCTTTGGTCAACGGCGGGGAAGAAGGTTTCTGGGTACCAAACTACCTTGTTGAACAGTACCCAGAGCTTACAACCATTGAAGGTGTGATTAAAAACGCAAAGCTGTTTGAACACCCAGAAGATGATGAGAAGTTTGCGTTTTATAGCTGCCCTGCGGGTTGGACTTGTCAGATTACCTCCGGTCACCTGTTCGATGCGCTTAAGTTAGAAGATCACAATTTTGAAATGGTTGATCCCGGCTCAGGCGCCGCTTTAGCAGGTACGATAGCGAAAGCTTACGAACGCAAAAAAGCATGGTTTGGATATTACTGGTCGCCTACGCCTGTGCTAGGTAAGTATGAAATGGTGAAGGTTGATTTCGGAAGTGGTACTGACATTGAGGAATTCCGTAACTGTACGACACAACCTGATGGTGAACCTCCTAAAGTGACCATGTATCCACCAGCACCGGTTCACACAATCACCACAGAAGCCTTTGCTAATAACGAACCTCTTGCCTACCAATACTTTGAAAAGCGTGGTTTTACCAATAAACAAATGAGTGAGTTGCTGGCCTGGATGGAAGACAACCAAGCCGACGCCGAAGAAGCCATGTATTACTTTCTAGAAAGCTCACCACAGGTATGGAAGCCTTGGGTGTCTGAAGACATCGCAAGTAAGGTTCAACAAGCCCTTTAGAGTGAAGATTCAAAGTCAGAGGCCTAGCCTCTGTTTTCGCATCTAAAGCAAGTTCTTACCGGACAGTAAATAGATGGAGTTTGAGAAAGGTTACTAAAAATTAAAGAAATGCGTTTAGCTTAAACTCTATGCAGATACAAAAAGACCACGCTAGGCGTGGTCTATTGCTTGGCTACTTCTCGATTTTAATATTTTCGACACGGGCCTTTAGTTTTTGTCCCGGTCTAAAAGTAACAACACGTCGAGCAGAAATTGGAATGTCTTCACCAGTTTTCGGGTTACGACCAGGTCGCTCGTTTTTCTCGCGAAGATCAAAATTACCAAAACCAGACAGTTTTACCTGTTCGCCATTTTCGAGCGCTTTACGAACTTCTTCGAAAAACACTTCCACCGTTTCCTTGGCATCCCGCTTGCTGTATCCGAGTGTCTCAAACAGGTTCTCAGCCAAATCGGCCTTCGTGAGTGCCATAAAACTTTCCTCAAAGCTATGTTAAACATTGCTACCATCGCCAGTAGCGCCAAAGCATTTACCCTATTCAATCAATGAGATAAGGTCATTTACAAGGAAAGTGTATGCCAAGCTTCTGATTTTCGCCAACTTTTTTATCTTAACTATTTAATTATTCTTTCAAATCAGAAAGATAACTCGCTTCAAATTTCACATATATAGCTAAAAACCATCTACTCAACAGTAGCGAAATGGAGTTATATCCCATACAAACAACCATTAATAGAATTTAAAACTTTAGCGAACTAAATAATAATTTTTGAGACTTTTCTCCGATACCCAATAAAATCAGCCACTTGATTTGATATGGGACTCAACAAAGGTTACTAAATAAGCGTTATTAAATATAAGATTTGTATCATTTCAGAATTTAATTCGAATTCACTTATAAAAGCCTATGTTCTTTTGAGGTTTTCGGTTACAACTTAACAGAGGATGGCTTGACGGAATCAGAACTCGATGAGTGTATCGAAATCAGAATAGAAATGATCGGTCTAGAAATAGAATATGATCTTGAGAGCCAGTTACTTGCGTGTATGGTTAGTTGATTGCTTAGTAAGTTGGTTATTTAAATAACTTCACTTCTTCGACATAGAATAAGACCTCACAAGTGCGAGGTCTTATTTGTCATTCAAAGCTGCTCATGCAATATCAGCTTTCTTCAATCATTTTTGTTCAGCAAGTGTTTGTGTCGCTTTGGTATTCGTTACATTCGCAGGTTTCACAATCAAACCAATCCCGACAAGAAACAGTATTGATGCAACAACCTGAGCCACAGACAGCACCTCATCATACATAAAGTAACCGCTAATCAATGCGAAGATAGGCACTAACAAGGTTAACGGCGCGGTCGTACTTAACGGGTATTGGATTAGCAGCTTATTCCATACCCAATAACCAAATAGCGTGGTTGGGTAAGCTTGAAACAGCACCGCAATCGTCGTGTTCCAATCCCATTGTTCGATGCCCTGCCAGATTATTTGGTCACCGTGTAACATCACGGCAAATGGCACTGGAGCAAACAGCATCCCCCAGACATTGAACGCAAAAGCTTGAGTGGTTTTCGATGCCTTAACAATCACGCCCATCAAGGTCCAACTGCACGCCGCAATCATAATCAAGATCACGCCATTAACGGTGACATTACCCGTAGCTGCAGATACCAATACCGCCAATGCACACATAGCTCGCATCGCACCCAATAATTTACGAATAGAAGCACTCTCCTTGAACAACCACACGCCTACCGCCATGCCGATTAATACGTTGGTTGAAAGCAAGACCGATGAAAGCCCAGACGATAAACCAGCAGTGATCGACCATGAAGCCATACCCCAGATACCCACACCGAACACAAAGCCATAACTGACTAAGTAGCGCCAAGCAACAGGCGATCAGCATGTCGACCGTGGTGAGCTGCTACCAAAAACTGGAATCACAAGGTTGGATTCATTCTCGACCGCAAGCGGGATATTTTGTTTCTCCTCATAAACCTGCTCACTCAACCCCAGAGTGGGCACAGTTTGAGAGTAAGGTGTCCAGCGTTAGGCAAACCTCATCGACTCACAACTCAATCAATGGGCCTTTAGGGGTTTCGAGCACCACTAATGATGAGCAGTCGATCGTTGAACTGGAACGAAGTTTTCGTCGCGCTATTAGGCGTATGAGCAACAGGCTTAACCATTACCCAGATACACAAGGTGAGCCGATTTTACGACAGGCATTATCCACTCATTTTGCCAAGCTCGATGTGCACTTTTCACCTGAAGAGATGGTGATTACGGCTGGCTGTATGTCTGCGATTAAGGCCGCACTTGAATCTTGCACTAAAGAAGGCGACACCATCGCTATTAGCTCGCCATGTTTCAACGGTATTCTGGAATTGCTCGGACAAATGTCGCGAAAAATCATCGAGATCCCGTCTCTAGATGATGGTGTCGACTTGCAACAACTGGAAGCGCATTTGAAAAATAAACAAGTCGATGCCGCGATCTTTTGTACCTCTCATATGAACCCTCAAGGGATCAACATGTCAGCCACTCAAAAGCAGAAACTGGCTGAATTAGCGAATCACTATCGAGTGCCGATCATTGAAGATGATGTGTATCTGGAACTGCCCTACTCCTCACACACGCCGCTCCCCGCGAAATACTACGACAAAGGCGGTTTTGTCTTATGGTGTGGATCAGTATCGAAAAGTTTGTCACCGAGTTACCGTTTGGGATGGTGCTTGCCGGGCAGGTTTATCAACGAATACAAGGCTCAGTTCTCAGCTGCGAGCTACGGCGTTGCCCTGCCCACTCAGCTTGCGGCTGCTGACTTTATTGGATCTGGCCAATACGCTAAGCACGTGAGGAGAAGATGCACTCAGATCTTGTCTTTGCGCCAACAATACCTAAGTTATTTGGCTCAGCACCTTCCTCAAGATGTGAAGATAAGTAATCCACAAGGTGGCATGGTGCTTTGGCTGCAAATCCCAAGCTTGAACCAGTCAGCCTTTGCTCAGGGCATTACCGAGAAGAACATTGATATTAGGCTTGGACACCTGTTCAGCACTCTCGACCTTTACAGCAATTGCTTACGCATCAATATTGGGTATTCGTTAGAGGGTGGAGCCAAGCAGCAATTGGATGCCTTAATCGAGCTTATCCATATTCACAGCTAACAGCACGTAGCAAGTAGCAAGTAGCAAGTAGCCTTTCAAAATCCGCTTTTTTAAATGCCTTCGAATGCCGAATTCTAATAGCCTTTTGTCATAAAAAAGAAGGCTATTATTCCTATCTTAATTCGGGTAAAGCCCCGAACCGTAAGGAAACCCACTCGCCTCAAAACCCTTAAATGCTGAGTTTGCAAGCACCCACAAAATTATGCAACTTGGCTAATGACACATCACTTTTTATCGTCAATATACAGCCGTCAGCGCTGGCGTTTTCCTGTATTTGAAGAGAACTATTATGAGTGATAAAACAAAAAACAAACCACTACCTTCCTTTATCGAAGAACGCTTGAACTTCTATATTCAAGACCTGATTACCCAGAACCAAAGCCAGAAGCATTTAGTATTGGGTAAACGCCCCCAGCGTAATTCCGTTGTGATGCAGAGCAATGATTACCTAGCGCTGTCACACAACAAACAGATCCAACAAGCCCATCAAGCGGCGATCTGTGAGCACGATGACAACGTGGTGATGTCTGCGATTTTCTTACAAAATGAGCAGTCTAAACCCGCATTTGAAACAGAACTCGCTAACTATGTCGGAATGGAGAGCTGTTTGCTTTCTCAATCAGGCTGGGCGGCCAATATTGGGCTATTGCAAACCATCTGCCCACCGGGGACACCTGTGTATATTGATTTCCTTGCACACATGTCACTCTGGGAAGGCATTCGCGCTGCCGGCGCAGTTGCCCATCCGTTTATGCATAACAATATGAATCACCTACGCAAACAGTTAGAGCGCCACGGCTCAGGCGTCATTGTTGTCGACTCTGTTTACAGCACAATAGGCACCATTGCCCCACTACGCGACATCTACGAAATGGCGCAAGAGTTTGATTGTGCGGTCGTCGTTGATGAATCCCATTCACTGGGTACACATGGAGAAAATGGTGCAGGCTTAGTACAAGCATTAGGGCTCACCAACCAAGTAGACTTCATCACCGTTAGCTTGGCAAAAACCTTTGCTTATCGCGCCGGGGCAATCCTTGGTCCTAAACAACTGTCTAGAACCTTGCCGTTTGTCGCGTACCCTGCGATTTTTAGCTCGACGGTGTTACCACAAGAGGTGGTTCGTTTAGAGAAAACGTTGGAGGTGATCAAAGGTGCGGAAGACAAACGAGAAGCCTTATTCAATCGGGCTAAGTCGCTGACTACGGGGCTAAAGCGAATTGGCTTTAATATCCGCAGTGAGTCTCAAATTGTAGCGCTAGAGTGCGGCAATGAAAGAAACACGGAGCGTGTGCGAGACTTCTTAGAAGAACGTGATGTGTTCGGTGCGGTATTCTGCCGCCCTGCGACTGGCAAGAACAAAAACATCATCCGTTTTTCAGTGAATGCCGATATGACACCAAGAGACATTGACCATGTGCTCACGGTTTGTCACGAAGCGTACCATCACCCCGAGTTAGAGTTCGTGTAACCTTTTTCGAACCATATTTATAACCAACACCAACGGCAGGACTGAATGGACGCTATCATGTCGCGATACAAAAAGAGCCCAGCAATTCGCTGAGCTCTTTCTTGAATCTATGTCTACCCAATGGCCGTGAACTTCAGACTATTACACCCGCTAAATCCAGTGAGCAATTTTATCAAACAGTCGGTTTTTATCGGCAGGTTTAACAATAAAGTCCGACATGCCTGATGATTCCATCTTTTCCAAGGTAACGGGAGAACTGTCACCCGTGTGAGCAATAATTGGCACTGAAGAGTATGCTTTGTTAGCGCTTCGAATTCGACGAGAAGCTTCAACACCGTCCATGATTGGCATCTCGATATCCATCAGAATTAAATCAATATCATCGCTGTCCAACGCGTCTAAGGCTTGTTGCCCATCTTCTTTCTGCACGACATCAAAACCCTGCTTTTCCAATAACATCGCGGTAAATCGGCGCAGAGATTCGTTATCATCGACCACCATGATCGTGCGCTTATTGGTAGCCTCTAACGGTTTTACAGAAACTGATGGCATCACATAGTTGGAGTCGAAAAGTAAGCGTTCGATGGTCGCCTTGGTATTCAGTAGCCAAACTTGTGTTTCCACCCAAATAGGTTCAAAAGCAACGTTTCGGACACGTTTAATTGGGTGATGTTCATACAAATAGATGATTCGAGCTTCAGTGAATGAAAGTAAAGATTCAACCCTATCGAGGCAACTTGCTCTTAAATCCAAGCTCTCCATGTCAACGAATATCAAGTCGAATTCGAACTGGTATTCCTTATTTTTAAGCGCTGATGCTACATCCAACACCGTGAGCTCAAACCCCATAAAACGGGCTACCTCAGTCATTTTATTGGTGAGAACTTTCTGGTCACTCACCATTAGCACAGTCTTAAGTTTAGTCAGTTCATTCTTGATTTCTTTCACCGAATGGGAAGACAAAGACGGAAAAGTCATCGTGAACTGTGTCCATTGATCCACTTCAGACTGACATTTAATTTCACCACCAAACGAGCGCATTACCTTCTGACAAAATGGCAAACCTAAGCCGTAATTACCCGATTGGCCAGTAGTATAAAAGTCCTGAAAAATGCGTCGAATCACATCATTTGAGATGCCTGATCCGTTATCGGTAACCATTATTTGATTGGCCACTTCATCACTACACATGGTGACATGAATATGAAAATCTTCAGGGCAGCGATGGTGGAATGCGTTCTTGAACAGATTATACATGACGTATTTCAACAAAGTGTCGCTACCCAAGAAATCAAAGTTACTCTGTACGTCTAAAGAGATTGCTGATTTATCAGCAGAGCGCTTGTAATTGAAACTGTCTATCGCATCCTCAACCACCGCTTGCGCTGAATGCTTCTTAAACGTAGATCGAGAGACTCGGTTTTCATCAATTGAAGTCAGTAACAGATCTATCGTTTCGTTACCGGAATGAATGATCTCAATCGCTTCATCGCCCACTTCACGCAACTGAATCACTTCTTCATTGCTTAACGCATATTGCCCTTTTTGATCGCCACTTTTAGGGTTCGGCAATATGGACTGCATGACATCAATAGAGGTAAGTAATCCGCTTAGAGGGTTTCGCATCTCATGGGCAATACCCGCACCAAAAGACTTCGCCAATGACACCTTGTTTTCATGTTCCACCTGATTGCGGAAGTAGAACAAGTTGCCGAATAAGTAGATAAACAAAAAGATTGGCACATGCGTCCAATCCATTGTGAGTTCGAGGTAGAAGCCTTGTGCAATCCAAGCGCACAAGGTAGCAATCCCAATACCGGCAAAGGTTTGTGCAAACATCACTCTCGTCACGTGCACCAATAAAATATGGAGGAAAATAGCCGACATGAATGACATAACCCAAACGTTGGACCAATTATTCATTAGCAGCATGTAGAAGAAGAAACCTGGCAAACAGATAGTTACGGCAACTTGATAATAAGCCGGAAGGTATTTTCGCCATTCAAATGGGACGCGATTGCGAAATATAATGCCAAAGAACAATACCGAGCAAAACAGGCGAAGCGCTAAGTTTTCGTAGGGTTGCGGGAACAAAAACTCCCACACAATGTAGTAAATTGGGAAGCCGACAAAGCCCATCCAACCCACGAGGGTTAAATTCGGTTCTGCGTACTGGTAAACTTTACGAATCGCGTTCATACGAAATACTTTGCTCTCTAAGCCCTGACGTTTATTAATTCTATGATTTGGTTTTTATACTTATATTTTGGCGCCGATTATATTACACATCACGTCCGAGCAGTGAGGTTTCAATCAAATATGTACCAACGCATTTGTTTTTATTATTAAGCGTAGATGAATGATGCACCCTGCTGACGCTTAAATTTAAGTACGAGTGCTTGGTTCAGGGATGGGCATGCGCGGTGTTCTTTTGATAACTGTGTTCAGCTTACTGCTATGTCACTGTTACTCGATGCATTTTTCTTGGAGTATCCCCGTAATCTATCACTGCGTGATGTTGCGTTACCCTGTTATCCCAGATCGCCATTGAGCCGTTGTCCCATTTGAAACGAACTTGAAACTCAGGGCGTCTCGCAATTTCAAACAGTTGGCTGAGTAAAACATCACTCTCTTTGCGGTCGAGTTCGTTGATATAACGAGTAAACTGTTCATTGATACAGAGCGTTTCTTTATCCGTTTCAGGATGAACTTGAACAACAGAGTGAACCACTGGCGGATTCTCCTGTGCTGTTTTAATCAAGGATTTGTGCCAATCGAGATCAATGTCTTCTGATTCTATACCTTCAAAGGCCACAAGCGAATGAGTCGCCGACAACCCTCTCAACTTAGCTTTCATATCTTCATGTAGAGATTCAAAAACCGCAGTCATAGAACACCAGATAGTGTCACCACCAATGCTTGGAATGTGTTGAGCATGCAACAGGGAAGCTTTCGACGGCAAGCTGCGCCACGTTAAGTCGGTATGCCAATAACTTTCCTTTGGCGCATTGCCACGGGTTGTTTCAATCACACTCACCTGTGGCGCACTTTCCACGCGAGGGAAGAAAGGATGTGCAGGTTCTAACGTTCCAAAGCGCTGTGCAATCATCAAGTGTTGTTCTGGAGACAAAGTCTGCCCGTCGAGAAAGATCACTTGATGGGCAATAAGTGCCTGATACACCTTATCGAGTTCATCAGCACTGCATGTAGAAAGCTCTAGTTCGTGAATACGAGCGCCGATGTGAGGAGTAATGGGTTCTATTTTCAACATACTTTCGCTTATTGGTGATATTGAGTTGCAGGGCGGATCTGGCTACTAGGCTAATCTGACTACTAACTGTAAACCGGGTAAATGCTGATTTTCTTTCTCACTTGAAATAGAAAGTCGTCTCTCCGAAACAAAAAAAGAGCTCCTAAGCTGGAGCTCTTTTCGTTTTTTGATACTTCCTGTATCCATAGACAAGTCCAATCTGTAGTACTTTCACTGAAAGCCAGATCATCGATATCTCCAGTTGTGTATCACCAATAAATCTAGCATACAATCTTCAGACTGTTCTGGGACACAACCGAGATAATCAACTCTAGTGCCAAGCCATCTCGCCGCTTAGCACTTTCGCGCCAAGTTCTAAATCGCCTTCCGTAGCCTCAAATTTCGGGTAGGCTTTCTTCATGTAATCACTGATCTCGACCGATGTTGGATTACTTTTGCTCGCCAACGCTTTTTCAATATCAACCACATAATCCTTCGTGAAGTGAACTGCATTTATTCCTGTTGGCATTTCACCTAAATAGTGACCCGGAATTACAACCTCTGGCTCTAGTGCTTTCATACGCTCCAACGATTGTGACCACTGGCTACGAATCTCTTTCGATGCAGTATCTGCCATCCATACATGCACACCGCTATACACCGACACGCCACCAAACACCGTTTTTTCAGACGGAACCCATAGGTAAGCTTGGTGTGTATTTATCTCTTTCACTTCGATGGTTTCACCTTCGATGCTTAATGTTGTGTCGTTCATCACCATTGGAACAATCACCTTAGAGGGCGCGTTGCCTTCTAATATAGGCCCCCAGTATTCAAGCTTTGCATCTTTGGTGCGTTTGATATGCGCGACAACGGCTTCACTGGCAACGACTTTAACGTTAGGAAATGCCGAAACTATCGGTTCCAAACCAAAGTAGTAATCTGGGTCGCCGCTACTGATGTAAATCATCGATAATTTTTTGCCAGTCGCTTTGATTTGCTCCACCAAATTTTGTCCATCAGCCACACTAAATTGCGCATCAAACAGAATCACTTCTTTCTCACCCGAGACCAATACCGAGCTTGCCGGGAATATCGCGTTCTCGCCGGGGTTATAGTGAGTAATGTTCAGTTCTGTCGCTAGCGCAACACTTGATGCCAGCACGGTTCCTAGGCTTATGGTTCCTAAAAGCATGCTTTTTGATAACAGGGTTTTCGATAACGTATTCATGGCTTTATTCCGATATTTGGAGTTGAACACCTGCCAACTCGCTGAATGTCCAAATATCTTATTTGATTGTTTTTAGATGAAATAGACATCAAATTAACTTTAACTGTTGCAGTTTTCGGACATATACTGAGGTCGGTTTAATTCTCTAGGCAATAAAACAATGGATAAACTCGAGGCAATGAATGTCTTTGTCACCATAGTGGAACGTGGCAGTTTAAGCGCTGCGGCAGAGCACCTTGATCTCTCACGAACCAAGGTCACTCGTTATTTGGGTGAGTTAGAAGCATGGATGGACACACGCTTGCTTCACAGAACAACACGAAGCTTGAGTTTAACCAGCGCAGGTAAAGAAACACTTGAGGTCGCCAGAGAACTTTTGGCACTGGAAACATCCCTAGCTGGGATCAGAAACCAAAACCGAGAGCATTTAAAAGGTCAGCTGCGTATTACTGCGAGCTACTCGATTGTCGATAGCTTCTTGATGGAATCAATTAGTCGCTTCATCGCCAAATGGCCAGAGGTTTCTATCGACATTATCTCGACTGATCAGACCGTCAACCTGGTTGAGTCACGCATCGATTTGGCCATTCGCATAACCAACGAACTGACGCCCAATATTGTCGCGAAGCAGATCGGTGAATGCCGCTCCGTGATTTGCGCATCGCCTCAATATCTAAAAGAGAAAGGCACACCCACAGAAGCCCAAGATCTAGCGCACCACAACTGTTTGTCGTTCAGTTACTTTGGCAAAACCGCTTGGACGTTCAATGGCCCCAATGGGCTCGAATCGGTTCCGATTAAAGGGAATATCAGTGCAAACACCTCAGAGGTTCTGCTTTCTGCCACACTCAAAGGCAACGGTATCTGTTTACTGCCCTTCCCTTCAGTGGAAACCTTGATGCGTGATGGTCTATTAGTGCCACTGCTTTCTGAATGGCAACCTAAAACGCTCGGTGTTCATGCTATTTATGGAACGCGTAAACAAGTCACACCGCTGTTAAGAGCCTTTATCGACCATTTATCTGACGAGATGGAACAATCGACAAGTTGGTAGAAGTACGATGCCATCACTAAGGAGGAAAACTTGCCATTAGTAAAACTGATGCAGAATTAAAATCATTAATTTTACTTAACTGTCAGTTGCTTCTATCGTGACTGCATACATCATCAATTAGCTTATTCACGCAGGGAAACTGACTATGGCTGCCATTACCGACCTAGACCTTCTACTGAAATCCATGTCACCAGAATTAATCGACGGGAGCTATGTTTTTTGTACTGTAGGCGGGGGATTGGCAGACTATGTTCAGCTCAATCCAATCTCGACTTTTCGTGAGAAAGAAGGTTTAACACTGGTTCTGAAAGAAGAAGTTGCGACCAAAGCTCAGCTAGACTTCGATGGTGTGTTTAGCCTGATTACATTGTCGGTACATTCCAGTCTTGAAGCGGTTGGATTAACAGCAGCCTTTGCCACCAAGCTTGGTTCTTACGGCATTAGCGCCAACGTGATTGCTGGCTTTTATCACGACCATATCTTCGTTCAGAAAGACAAAGCTGAAGCTGCAATGAGTGCGCTGAAAGAGTTTTCAGAAGTAGATTAGTAAAGAATTCGATTACTCACAAATACAAAAAAAGCGACGTAATCTACGTCGCTTTGGCTTATTGCTTAACGTGCACTCACTGATCAGGCATCAGTGAGCGAACCAGTTAAGCAAGCTTAAAAGTCGCCACTTTGTCACTTAAGCCAGCGGCTTGGCTCTTAAGTTCGTTCGACTCAGTTAAGCTGTCCTGTGCGCCCACAACTAAGTGGTCGGTAACATCTTTAATGGTCGTCACGTTCTGGGTAATTTCACCCGTCACATGTGTTTGATCTTCAGCAGCCGTCGCGATTTGAGTCGCCATATCGCTGATCAAAGCAACTGCAGTATTGATCTCTTCAAGCGCATGCGAAGCTCGATCGGCATCTTCTACTGAATGTATTGCCAACTTAGAACTGCTCTCCATCAGCTCAACCGCTTGCGCCGTTGTACGCTGCAGGATATCAATTGTTGATTTGATCTCTTCCGTTGAAGAGTGGGTACGCTGTGAAAGCACACGTACTTCATCCGCTACCACAGCAAATCCACGACCTTGTTCACCAGCACGAGCCGCTTCAATCGCTGCATT
The DNA here is from genome assembly GCF_041467595.1 of Vibrio sp. 10N.247.311.13. Taxonomy (NCBI): domain Bacteria; kingdom Pseudomonadati; phylum Pseudomonadota; class Gammaproteobacteria; order Vibrionales; family Vibrionaceae; genus Vibrio; species Vibrio sp. 10N.247.311.13. The sequence continues at coordinate 114,619 of NZ_JBFSUX010000005.1, forward strand.
CAAAGCAAGTAAGTTGGTTTGTTCTGCAATGCCTTGAATCGTTGCGAGTACAGTCGAGATCTCTTGAGCATGCTTGTTAAGTTCGCTAATCACACTACCCGCTTCATTAACTTCATTGGCTAGGTTATTGATTGAACCTTTGGTATCCACAACCAGAGCGTGACCACTGTTAGTGCTTGTCGCTGAATCTTGCGCCGCTTTTGCTGTTTGCTCGGCATGCGATGCTATCTCTTGCGTGGCGCTCGCCATTTCAGTTACGGCCGTCGCGACCATAGTGATTTCTTGCTGCTGATGATTAAGCTCATCCACCGAACGGTTCGCACGCTGAGCACTTTGCTCTGACTGGCTGTTTAGCTGTTCTGACTGCCCACGGATATGGCCAATCAACTGCTGTAAGCTTCCAACAAAGGTATTGAAGTTATGAGCCAACTCGCCCACTTCATCTTGGTTTTCAACATGAATGCGTTGAGTTAAATCACCACTACCATTCGCGATTTGCGCCAGTGCTTGAGAAACGTGGTTCAACGGGCGGAATAGAATCGTACACAACAGGTTAAACAGTATGGTACATACGATCACCACAAGTAGCGTCACCAACACTTGACCAATCACTGCATCAAATAGTGGCGCAACCAGAGAGTCATGGTTAACAACGCTCACAGTAATCAGGCTCGTTCCATCAATCGCACGTGCGTACAGAACATAGTCGCTGCCATTCAACTCGATAGAAGTGTCTTTACCGCTAGTCAGCGCCTTTTGTACGTCCGCAAAATCTAACCCAAGTGAGCTGATGTTTTTGTTCAGTAACTTAGTGTCAGGGTGCGTATAAACCGTGCCCTTATTGGTCGCGATGAACATGTAACCTTCACCTGGAAGAATCACCTGCTCTAGACTGTTTAAGATGTCTGTAATTTCTACATCAGCACCCAACACAACCTGTTGCCCATGCAGTTGCATTGCTGTTCCTAATGAAACAACGTTCGCCCCAGTTGCTGCAGCAACCGTTGGGTTATCCATGAACACCTTGCTTGGGTTCGCAACCGCATTGGTGTACCAACCCCATACGCGTGGATCATCATTGCCCGGTGGCAACACAACACCGTTCGCGTTCTTTTGCGAACCATCAGGAAATGCCAAGAAGACATTATCAAAAGAGGCTGAGTCACGAACCTGTTTTAGATGAGTCACCAAGCTTTCTTGTTTGGACTCTTTCGAAAGAGAAGTAAGCGCACGCTCTTTGGATAAGATCCAATCCGATACATATTGATTGTACGAAGCCGATGCGCCTTCTAAACGCTGTTCAACTTCTGTATCCAACCTTTGCAATGAAGCACGAAAAGACAATGCCTCGACCAAGATCCCCCCCAGGATAATGGCCATACTGGCTGAAATCGCCAGTTTATTTTTAAGCGAGAGTTTCTTGAACATAGGAAACCTATAATGTGGAAGTAAAAAACCGTGGCGAACAAATTGGTTGCCAAAGAGGTTTGCAAGCGGGATATATTTTACGCTTTAAAATAAATTAAGAAACCGATGAGGAACTGAAATATTGATATATGTGAGTAAGTGCACGCATCGTAACCCATTGATTTAGAGAATGGTAAACTCTAAATTTTGAATTAATGTGCTAAACATGGTCAGCTGATGAGTGTCTCTGTTTGAGAATAATAACGGCACAGATCGCGCCATGCCGTTAGCTCATTAGGAAGGTATTTAAATGAGTTGAACGTCTGAATAGAAACAGGTTGCGAACTAAATAGTCAAAAGTTGATCAACCAAAGTCCAACGTTAACAGCAATCGTGTTTCGTCAGATGAAGTGACTGGTGAACGGTGAACAAGGCCTCTATTCTCATTGCCACTCCAACGCTCCCCTTTTAATAACGCAACATCACCACTGGCCATTTTCTGGATGTCAGATTCGTCGTTGTACAGGCCTGAAACAGAATCAGGCTTTCCGTTAGCCCCTAGCCCTAGCTTAGAACGGTCGACTAAGTCGTTTGGCAACCATTGAGTCGCAACACCATGATAAGTTGTCACCAAGCGGCAAGGCACTTGATCAAAATGGAAACGTGGGCACATCGCTTTATTCAGAACGGCTAAACGTAACCCGACTTCTTCAAGCTCAAACAAACAACAGAACATATCCACCAGCTCTGCCATGTTTTCTAACAGCGCTTTAGAGGCGGTGCCATCGGTGGCAAATTCCAACTTATCGAAAGCATTTTCAGGTGACACGCTAACAGACTTACTAAAGTTTGGATTCAAGGCGATAAATTCACTAATTGCCGTCGTTAAGCCTTCATCAAACTGTCGCTGCCATACCGCTATATTAATATCACTTTGGTAGATATCCGCTAATACCGTTGGCTGCTCAGAAGCGCTAAGTCCAGGCTTATGATTCGCCTGATCCTTGATACTCACAACGGAACTAATGTTAAGTGGCTGGCTGCTATTGGTAGCCAAAGGCTTGGTTAACACGGCATTCATTACGTCGTCTCCTTGATACATGCTCATCGCTTCCCTTTTACCAACAGAATAATTATTCTTGGCAAGAGTGATCTTAGTTATGTTATAACATAACTAAAAATAAACAAGTCACTTCGTCGATCATGATTCCAGTAATACAGCGACGCTCTTCTTTTCCTGCGGTAATTTTTCGAATGCTGAACTAAGCTTCTCTCAATCACTCTTTCCAAAAAGTCATTTTAAAAACGTACGACTCAAGAACGTAAACCTGTGAATTCATCAATCTGGTGACAACTTATGAAAAAACTAATCTCTACATTCGGCCTCCTATGCACCGCTATCTCCGCTCAATCTTTCGCGGAGTCGGGCTACACATTAGATCCGAAGTTATCGAACATCACATTCGCGACCATTAAAAAGCAGTTTATTGTCGAGCCCGCATCCATCAAACCTATGTCTGGAGGACTTACCGAAGAGGGTCAGTTTTCAATAGTATTGGACTTGAAAAGCGTGAGCACCGGAGTCGCTATTCGTGACCAGAGACTGAATGAACTCTACTTTGAATCGATGACTTTTCCTGAAGTGAAGATCTCTGGGAAGGTTGAACCGTCGATGCTATCTGGTGATCCAAAAAGAACAACAGTAGCAGCGGAAGTTACTTTACACGGCGTAACCAAAACGATCGACTTCCCAGTTGTGGTGGTTCCATCCTCAGGGTTTGTCATGGTTAGCTCAGCTTCGACAATCATCGTCAACGGCGCTGATTTTGGGATATCTACAGAGAATCTAAACAAACTTTCAGCGACCGTGGGTGGATTAGCGATTTCCGACCAAATCCCTTTGAGCTTTAACCTACTTTTCGACGAATAATGGGCTTATAACTCTTCCTTTCTGTTCTGCCTCATTTCACATTCATCAATCGTTTAAGAGCGGTGAATGTGAGTGAGAGTACGCGACAACGCAATAAACTGAATTAGGTTTGAATAAACTAAACCAAAATTTCCACTCGATTTCCCCAAGTCGGCCAGATAAACATCCCTCACAAAGTATTAAATTGAGCGTTATATAGGCTCAGAGATGTCGTTGATGTCACATGTCGTTACACAGCATGACGCCTTAAGGCTTTACATCTTGGGCGAGGTAAACAACAATCCCTGAGAATAAATCCATAACATAATGTATTTAGAAATTATGAGTAACACAGAAAACAAAAAATCGAGTCCTCTTTTCGAAGTCGTGTTTAACGTCTTTCTTCCTTCATTCATTTTAATGAAGTTCAGTGGAGATGAGCATCTCGGAACAGGCTTAGCTTTGCTTGTTGCCCTTGCCTTCCCTATTGCTTATGGTGGCATGGAGTTAATCCGCAATAAGAAGTTCAACTTCATCGCTGCGCTCGGCTTTGTAAGCGTGCTATTGACGGGCGGTATTGGTTTCTTTGAGCTAGACACTCGTTGGTTAGCACTAAAAGAAGCATTAATCCCTGGTCTAATTGGTTTGGCGGTTCTTGGCTCAACCTTCACCCGCTACCCGTTTATCCAGAAAGTTATCTTCACACCGGCCCTGTTAAATATCTCTCTTATTGAAGAGCGCCTAAAGCAGTTCGGTAACCAAGCAAAGTTTGATCGTTGTCTAATGACATCCAACTACCTATTCGCGAGTACTTTCGCATTTTCTTCAGCTATGAACTACTTCCTAGCGACTTGGATTGTGACTAGCCCTGCTGGCACCGCTGCCTTTAATGAAGAACTTGGCAAGCTGACACTTTACAGCTACCCAGCAATCGCCATCCCAAGCATGCTGATGATGTTAGGTATTTTCTACTACATTTGGCGTCAAGTTCGCACGATGACATCACTAGAAACAGAACAAATTTTTATTACTAAATAGTTCTGAATTAACAAATCGCTCTGACAGCACAACATGAAGCCCAGCAATTAAGCTGGGCTTCTTTGTTTTTACTCTTTCGTTATCAACGTGATAGATGACAGCTTCGATTTGGATTATGAATCGAACGGGCAACCCTAATGCTCTTTTCTCAAGTAAATTTGGGCAACATGTCTATAAACCAATAATAATCAATGAATTGCATTGATTGAACCGACAGATGCTTTTATAGTCAATTCTGTTGGTTACTTTACAAAGCTCTACCCGCTCACTGACATTATTTCAATTGCTGTTGATAAGATCGCATAAGCTAGGTGCTAAAGGTAGACGCCAGCCGTACTCAATAAGGAATATAGATTATGAACAAATCTCAATTAGTTGAACACATCGCGACTTCTGCAGACATCTCAAAAGACCAAGCAGGCACAGCACTAAATGCGCTAGTTGAAGGTATCTCTACTTCGCTTGCGAACGGTGATGACGTATCGATCCTTGGATTTGGTAGCTTTAAAGTTAACTCTCGAGCTGCTCGCACTGGTCGTAACCCGCGAACCGGAGAAGAGATTCAGATTGCCCCATCAAAGACGCCAGCATTTAAAGCGGGCAAGGCACTAAAAGAGACGTGCAACCTGTAACACAAAAAACACAAGGAAGATTACGATGACGACTAAGGAAAAAGCGAAAACGAGCCGAAGCAAAAAAGCAGGCAAGTCGACTAAAGCGCAAGCCGAAACGCCTAAGACTCGTCAACGCATTGAAGAGCTTCTCGAAGAGCGTGAACTGGCTAAACTGTTAGAACTTTAGTTTATATAAGAACTAATGTTTAGGTTTAAGCAAGGTGATAGTTTGTTATCGTTCTAATGCCACTGCAGATTTGTAGTGGCATTTTTGATTTAGGAGCAAGCGCCTCTAATAAATAACATTGATACCCCTCCCCACTAAAGCGACAAACACATCTGTCCAAAATCTGAACGCTAAGTAACTGATTGAGTTACATAGCTATACATATCCATACTTACCCAAATCACCTTTTTCACTATCATCATTTTCTTGTTATTGGTGAGATTATTGGAAGGGTTCATGACACGACTATGTTCGAGCAATCCTTCTTCTTTGAGGTGATTATGAATGTCGTTCGCATGGGGATTGAAGCAAATACCCATAAAAATAAGGGTAAGTACAAAGCGATAGTTAAGTTTACTATTCGAGCCCTGTTTTATTATTCAGCTACTCGAAAAATGAGTAATAATTTCAACTCTGAAGAGAGAAAGTTATTATTTATCAAGCAACCCAACTTCCTTTCTAAATTTGTGACTCCCTACTTATGTACTGGCTTTAGCAATAAAGAAAAGATCGATATCTTATCCAAACACTACGACTGGTTTGAAAACACCTTCGCAACAGAAGCTAGACACCAAATCTATAACGAAAGGCTCAATCTTTTAAAACTTGAGATAGATGACAACGTTTATCTGGTTAATCTCAGCTTCGAAAGAAACGCGAGAAAAGAAGGTGAACTGACAATTTCATTGACCAACTCTCAACTCGAAAAAATGTATACCATTTCGTTTACTGTTTTCGACAACAACATCTACATCGGCGGTATACAGGGTGGCGCCAATGACAATGGATTTAGCCGCACATTCACCAAAGCTTTTTACGGTTTAAGACCTAAATCCTTCATGGTAGAAACACTACGACTGCTCGCTATTAACTTGGGTATCGACAATATCTATGCGGTAAAAGAGTCTGGTCATGTCTCGAACTCATTACGCTACGGTAAGAAAAACAAAGACATCAGCCTTAAATACGACAGTCTGTGGGAAGAGCACGATGGACAGGTGCATGATAACTATTTCTATCGTCTCCCGACAAACCCGAACAGGAAAGATCTTGAAGCTCTAAAACGTCAAAAGCGTAAGTTGTATCGCGAGCGTTATGCCTGGCTAGATCTGTATGAACAAGATCTGAAGAACGTAATCAGTCAGCACATCCATGATCCTGTTCATTATGCTCATGACAGTTAATTTGGCTAACCTGTACTCGACTCGCTAACGCGTATTACCTTTACTAGCGTGCTTTAGTCTAATCACAGCCCTTGGACCAAACGCTCAATCCCGAGGTGATAGCTTTAAAATAAATATTAGACAATGCTAATTTACATCTTTATAGTATCTAGGTATTTCGAAAACTACTCAATCGCCGGCGACCAGCCAGTACTGATCATTAAGAAGATACAAGCTCTATGCTCGGCAATTTGTATAGTTAAACTTAGAGACAGTAATAGGTAAACGTATGACTAAAATTGTAATCATCGGTGGCGTAGCTGGAGGTGCTTCAGCTGCTGCACGCGCTCGTCGTCTTAGTGAAGAAGCCGAAATCATAATGTTTGAACGAGGACCATTCGTCTCTTTTGCCAACTGTGGATTGCCATACCACATAGGTGGCGATATCGAGGATAGAAGCAAGCTTCTGTTACAAACACCTGAAAGCTTCTTAGCTCGCTTCAACGTTGACGCACGAGTGATGAACGAAGTTACCTCTATTGATCGCACCAATAAAACCGTTACAGTCAAAAATCTTGTTGATGGTAATCACTACAGCGAGAGTTACGACTTCTTATTACTCAGCCCTGGAGCCGGTGCCGTCGTTCCTCCCATCTCAGGAATCGATAACCCCCTCACCCATTCACTACGCAATATTCCAGATATGGATCGCATCATCGAAACAATCCAAATGAATAAACCTGAGCACGCGACAGTTGTTGGCGGTGGCTTTATCGGCTTGGAAATGATGGAAGCGTTTCATCAGCTTGGGATCAAGACTTCGTTGATTGAGATGGCTGACCAAGTAATGACGCCAGTAGACCGGGAAATGGCCGGCTTTGCCCATGCGGAGATTCGTGACAAAGGCATCGACCTAAAACTCGGCGTCGCGCTTGAGTCTGTGAAATATATACCTAACGAACACATCGCAAGTTTTGATTCAGGCGAGAGCGAGAAGCACCAACACATAGAGGGTGAATTAGAATTAACACTTAATAATGGCGAGTCATTAACTACTGATATCTTAATCATGGCTATCGGTGTGCGTCCTGAGACTAAGTTAGCAAAAGAAGCAGGACTTCAAATTGGCGAACTAGGTGGTATCTACACCAATGAAATGATGCAGACTAGCGATCCTAGCATCTACGCTGTGGGTGATGTGGTCGAAGAAAAAGACTTTGTCACAGGTGCACAAACTCTAGTTCCGCTTGCTGGCCCTGCTAACCGTCAAGGTCGTATGGCTGCCGACAACATGCTCGGACGCAATGAAATCTATCAAGGTACACAGGGCACAGCTATCTGTAAGATTTTTGACCTAGCCGTTGCCTCAACAGGGAAAAACGAAAAACAGTTGAAGCGTGAAGGCGTCGACTATGAAAAAGTCTATGTGCATACCGCAAGCCACGCTAGCTACTATCCTGGCGCTGAGATTGTCTCGTTCAAGATGTTATTCGCCCCTAAGACAGGGAAAATACTAGGTGCGCAAGCCGTCGGTAAAGATGGCGTTGATAAACGCATTGATGTTATGGCAGTAGCTCAACGTGCAGGTATGACCGTTGATCAGCTTCAACACCTTGAATTAACCTATGCACCACCTTACGGGAGTGCCAAAGACGTGATTAACCAAGCCGCATTTGTTGCCAACAATATTATTAAAGGTGACGCGACACCTATTCATTTCGATGAGATTGCAACATTAAGCGACAACCAACTCCTACTCGATGTTCGTAACCCTAGCGAACTAGAAAATGGTGGCTTTATTGAAGGCGCAATCAACATTCCTGTCGACCAACTGCGTGATCGAATGAGTGAGCTCCCAGCAGACAAAGAGATTGTAATCTACTGCCAAGTCGGGTTACGTGGTAACGTGGCTTATCGCCAACTCGTCAACAACGGCTTTAAAGCACGCAACTTAATCGGTGGTTATAGAACACTCATGTATGCAAAAGCTTAAGGATTAATACTTAGTCGCCGGTAATGGTGCGCGGACACTTACGGGCTAGTTGCTAGTTGCTAGTTGCTAGTTGCTGAGAGAAAGTCGCTCATAAATAGATGCGAGTAGTTAATAGTAAACATTGAAAAACCGAGCTTGGCATTTAAGTAAGTGCCAAGCTCTTTTATTATTCGTAGGAGTCAATAAAAGCTTGCAGTGCTCGCTGATCGACAATTTCTAACCCTTGATCTCCTTTTCTGATGAAACCTTTGTCTAATAGGTCTTTAACCGCTCTTCGATACACTCTGCTCGATGTGCCAAAACGTTCCGCTTCTTGATTCACTTTATCGAAACCGCCTAACACAGTGTTAGTCTCGCTTTGAACCAATAAATCATACGCAATATTGTAGGTAATTGAGTGTAAAAGACGGTTAGTGTAAATACCCATAGAGTCTTGATAATCTTCCGCCAATGCAGAGGCAAAGAAGAACATCATCCCCGGATTTTCAAGTAGTGCTTCTGCTAATCTCTGAATGCAAATAACATCAACTTGCATGTGTTCATCAGCCACTACGTTCCACTGACAAGGGGTCTGCGTGAAAAACTCCATCTCACCGAAGATATGATAATCACAATTCACTTCGCCCAATTGAAAGCGTCGCCCATTAGCCGCGGAAATACTCATAGAGACTCTTCCTGCGGGCACTACATAAAGATACTGAAGCTGCTCACCTTGACGTAGGATTTCATCATTTTGATTGAAGTAACGAGAGTTAACTTGGTGTTGGTAGATGAGATCTCTAAATTCAGAGCTTTTTTGTTCTAAGTAGTTTTTAAAGCGTCCGCTTGAGTATGGTGCAATCTTCATACTTACTCTCTCATTGCATTACTGCTGTTTATATTCAAACGATTGTAACCACTTAAACCACAGGAGAGAACCCAATAAAAAAGCGACGGTCTCCCGTCGCTTTCGTCTTGCATTTATTCAGGCTCTTATTGAGTAATTAATGCTTCCAGTGCCGCTAATGACGCTAGCCGCTCTCCTTGCATCATTACCTCTGCCTCATCGACATATTGCCCAACGCCCTCCTTTACATCTTGTTCGTACAAGACAACATTGTTCAAGATAGAAGCGACATTAAGCCCTCTCAAGCGTCCCACGGTAAACAGCGCGGATGTTTCCATGTCTGCACCTAAAATGCCTTTGCCATTCCAGTACTGACAAAGCGCCTTCTCGTCATCGGTATAAAAACTGTCGTGTGAGCGTACCGTGCCCAAATAGTAAGGTGTTGTTTGCTGCTGCAAGAACTTGTCTAGCTCTTTAAGCAGAGAGAAGCTTGCATAGGCGGGATACGACGGCTTAACGTAAGCGGTAGAACCACCCTCATCGCGAACCGCGCCCTCTGCAATAATTAGCTCACCAAGCCCGATATGTGACTGCATCGCACCTGCAGACCCTACTCTGATGATATGAGTCACACCACAAAACTTAAGTTCTTCTACCGCAATGATCATTGAAGGTGCGCCAATGCCCGTGCTGCAAACCGATATCGCTTTACCTTGATATTGACCAGTGAAGATTCGATATTCACGGTTTTCAGAGACCAGTTCAGCATGTTCAAGCAAGTTAGCGATTCGATTCGCTCTATCTGGCTCACCACAAACAATAACTAACGGAGCAATTTGCGTTTCATCAACGCAGATATGAGGTTGCTTTGCCATCTTCACTCCTAAGAAGCCGTTGCTTGAGTTAACGATTTATCACTGTTTCGTTTAGCTGTGCGTGCCCACTCACGAGTACCGTTTGCCGCAATAAACATTAAGATTGCGTATTGAACAGACATTGCGTACACACCCTGCGTCGCATAAATACCAACGCTGATAATGTTAATCACAATCCACAGTATCCAGTTTTCAACATACTTACGTGTCATAAGAACTTGAGCAACAATAGATAGAATGGTCATCGTGGCATCCCAGAATGGGAACGCATCCGGTTCAAGCACTGGCTCCGCTAAATCCGCACCAAATAGATTCAAGCTATCTACCGCGATGTTTGCTAGCGCAAAAAAGAATGGGTCGATGTACATAGTTAACAAAGCAATAGAAATCACACACGCTACGGCCGTTGCTACTAGTTTATTTTGGCTCAACCAACGAACTTCTAGCGTTTCACCTTGCTCATTAGGACGTGTCCATGCGTACCAACCGTAAATGTTGGCACAGAAGAAGAACAATTGAAGAAGTAGCAGTCCGTATAACTGAATTTGGAAAAAGATAACCGCAAATAAGGTGACATTCAGCAATCCGAACAGGTAGTTAATGGTTTTTTCTTGGCTTGCAAACCAAATACACAACAGACCAAACACGGTGCCGAATGCTTCAATCCAGCTCATCGCGTAGCCACCCCCTATTGGGATATTGACTAAGGTATTATTGATATCAAGTAGGGCGAATAGGTCCATAGGGGTGTCCTTTATTATTTGATTTTTGTAGCACCTATATTATTGCGCCGATAGAAACAAAGAGGAGGACATTTGTCCCCCCTAGATTGCATGCGATCATAAATCAGAATATTAAATCCGGAAAATCAATTTCACGGGAAGATGTCATAGCCCTTCCACAGTCTCGAACTCGAAACTCCAGCACCAGAACAGCCCCCTTCCAAAAACGAAATTTTAGCTTACTGGCTTAACGCCGATATCGCATTGACGGTTACGTTTGAGAAGCGCATGATTTTATCTCGAGCAGAATCGTTGTCTGGCGTGTTAACCGTGTAATCGCCCCAAAACTCGTTCTGTGCAACGTACTCAATTGAATGGCAGGTCACATGAATAAAGTAATTATGTTAGTAATGGGGCTGCTTTTTACCAGTCGATTGTTTGCCAGTATTGTTCCTCATGTTGGTCAACTTGAGCATGATGCGCCTATTCTCCTTCGCTCGGCATTGATTGTAGGGGTTGCGGCTTACGCGGTTTGGAGTGCATTTAAATACTTCAAAAAGATCAAGGCCTCAGATTCAGATCAACTGTAACGGCGAAAGTCCAAAAGCTTTTGAATAAGCCTCTAATTTCGATTACTGATCTGCGAAATAATCGACCAAGATTTTACGCCACTTTCGTGACTCACGAATCTTCAACAGGGCGCGGTTAATCTCTTCTTCGTACACGTTATTTTCAGTGATTATGAAACCGTAGTTGGACTTTTATAACTGATAAAACAACACCGCTATACCAAGCTTAAGTTTGATAGCTAGAAACTGACATAAACTGGCTTTGTGCCGACGAACATAACTTTCCGCACTGAGTAATTTGGCTTTCTAGGAAGTAGATATTACGTCTACTTTTGACCCACTGGGCACGAACTTCCAGTTCTTGACCAATCAAAATCGGATGATGAAAACGAGAGGTTAAACTCACCGTCATCGCCTTGATATCATTCTGAAATAGACAATGCAACATCGCGCTGTCATGCAGTGTAGTGACAATGCCACCTTGCATGATGCCATCGTAGCCCTCAGTTTTATCTGTTGGTACAATCTTGGCTCTGGTTTTATATTTAGCTACTGCCTCATGCTTAGTTAAAGTGTCATGCTCGCCAATAGCTTCAAAACAAATGGCGCTGTCGTTGAAAAAACCTTGGCTGCACACTTGGCAACGCCGATGATTGTGTGGAAAGAAAACCTTCATACTTACCTTTACCCATAGATTGCTAGAGATTGATATGGCTCGACCAAAAAAACATCGCCAGTTGTGTACCCGTACGGCTTACTCTTGTTTTAAGCCCAATGGTGTTCCTATGGACGAGCTTCATAAAGAAGAATTGCTATTGGAAGAGCTCGAAGCCTTGCGCTTGGCTGATCAAGAAGGCCTGAGCCAGCTTGAAGCCGCTGAACAAATGCAGGTGTCTCGCCAAACGTTCGGCAACATTATCAAGCGTGCACGAGCTAAAGTCGCCAAGTGCATCGTCAATGGTCACGCGTTGGTGATTCAAAGTAGTTAATTAACGTGTTAGCCAGAAGTTATTTAACTCAGTGAGCGAGAACTTTGATGCTTACTTCGATACTTAGCTTGATGGCTCAGTAATCTGATACAGCTTTTTGCTTTGCCCTTCACACACATCCTTGCAATTGCATTCACGCTCAATATCTAACTGCGCCAATCCTCCACAGCTGCCTTTGATTGGCTTGCGCGAAAAAATCACGCCTATCGCCATCAATGTAACGACTCCGACAAACCCCAATAGCGTCAACAAAAAGGTCATTGTCGGAACCCTCGAATAGCACCTAGCTGATTAGGCTGTACGATTAGAATCGAAGCTTGTTTTTTGTGCCCGTTTTCGCCGCACGTTTTATTGCCACACCCACTATTTCTCGGCTCGCGACCATAATCGAGATCGGTCACTTCCCGTAGATTGTCGAAATCCAAAGCCCCGATTTCTGCCTTACCTGTCGATGCCAAGACTCGAATATCGTTATTGAACAAGTGCGCTAGCATCTTCTTACCAATATAACGAACCACCACAGATTTCACATCGTAAGAACGGAGAACCGAAATCCATTGCTTCTTTTTATTGCAAGAGGTGTCGGAGTCAATCAAAGGAACAATCTGTTTTATCTGTCGTTGTTCATCGACAATCGCGATCTGTGGGGAACGAGCAAAGTGGTTGCCAACATGAAGGTCGCGACAAGGTACTGCGTATAACATAGTAACTTCCTGTTATTGATGATCAGGAGTTCAGCATACGCCCCATTACTGGCATATGCCAATAACTATCATGTGAAAAATAAGATTTACTGGATCGATAACTAAGATCACAAGCACCCAAACTTACCGTCATCTTCAGCCTATCTCAGTTACCTTTCAAATAACCATATATACTAGGGGGTAGTATTTTTATTGGGGGTATTTTTTGCGTTGTTAATGCCTGTTATCAAGAGCCAAGCTCAAACCCATTACAAAAAGGCCTCGCACAACCGAGAGCTTAATCGACTATTCAACGTCACACACTAGTCTGAATAATGTCGAATTAGGGACCAATCAAAGATGTTTATAGGAAAAATAGGTTGGATTGAAAATCAAGAATTGCAGTCGGCTTCAATGTAAACAAGCTTATAATTTGAAGTGAACAACGCATCGAGTTGTTATAATATAACATCACACTAAATTACCATCATTTCTCATGAAACAGCCATTTATTCTAATCGATGTCATCAATCGCCTCTCCACACGCTATGTAAGCCGTTTCTCGACATGCTTTCGCTCTCTCAAGGGCTTGACTGTTGGCCTAGCATTATTGTGTTTTGCGCCAAATCTATATGCCCACCCTCACTCTTGGATAGAGATGAAAACTCATATTGAGGGAGAGAATGGCATGATCACCGGTCTCTCTATGGAGTGGTCTTTTGATGCAATGACCTCGATGTACATGTTGGATGGAGAAGACGTCTCTGCCGATACAGAAACTGAAACATTCAAAAAGCTCGCTGCGTCTGTAATCGAAAACATGATGTACGAGCACTACTTCACGTACTTTTATGATGGTGAAGAGCCCATCAAATATCAGGTGGTTGAGAACGCAAAGTTTGAGCGTGATAAAGCCAAGATGGTTCTAACATTTGACCTACCACTTTCTAAACCTAAGCCTGTGACACGAAACTCGCTTCGCGTATTGATTTTTGACCCTAGTTACTTTGTCGACATGTCGTGGCTATCCAACAGCGACGTGACATTGTCACCTGAACTAGCAAGACAATGCCATTTAGAATTAATCGAGCCTAACCCGACGCCAGAGCAAATGAGTTATGCAATGTCTTTACCTGTCGATGCAGATCCAGATAACACGCTAGGCCAACTGTTTACACAATCGGTTGAGCTTCATTGTGCGGCGGTTCCCGCTTCTTAGTCGCAGTGATTCGTTTCAGCCTTTAAGTCAGCGTCTAGCTGATTAAGCATGGCAACTAATTAACAGAAAGATTTCAGATATAGGTTCTTGTTAAATGAAGAAAAATCAATCCAAAATCAATCACTACCTCATTGGTGCTGGCGCGTTCGTGCTTATTGCTATTGGTGCGTATCAACTGTGGTCCATGTGGCCATCGTTAGTTATCTCTAGCATTCAATGGCAAAGAGAAGTCAATTCAGAACTTGCAGACCTGCTCTATGAAGCTAAATCCAACCCTTGGGGCGCAGGCAGTTACCTTATCGGGTTCAGCTTTATCTATGGCATGCTTCATTCTTTGGGGCCTGGGCACGGCAAAGTTATCGTGTCGACTTACTTAGCGACTCACCCAACCAAAGCCAAGGCGAGTTTAGTGCTTACGGTCGTCTCCGCTTTTTTACAAGCATTGGTCGCAATCTTACTAGTAAGCGTGTTGCTGTGGGGCTTTAGTGCTTCCATGCGAGTAGTGAATGACAAAGCGAATATGTTTGTTTCATTAAGCTTTGCCTTAGTCGCGGTCGTCGGCGCGCTTATATGTTGGAAGGCTTTGAAAAACATCTACACCGCTATGCGTAAGCCTAAGCTGAAAGTGAAAGCCATCACTACACTCGCAACAGACACAGCTGCGACAATTTCAGCGCGTTCGCCAATGGCACTTCGTTCATCAATATCAGCCCCTTCTCCGATAATCGACGCTACTAGCACAATGCAAGCCGCAGCTAACACTCATGCAGATCATTCTCATGCCGACTGTGGGTGCAGCCACCAGCATGTAGCCGATGCAGACGCAATCAACAAAGCCTCAACGCTCCGAGAATATGCTGGAATTATAGTGACGATTGGCGTAAGACCGTGCACCGGAGCCATCATGGTACTGCTTTTCGCAAACATGGTTGGCCTATATTGGATGGGTGTTGTCAGTGCTTTTGCCATGGCGATTGGTACTGCTTTCACAACCTCGACGATTGCTATAATGACACTAACAGGCAAGAACTTGGTAAAACGCTATTTGGCTGCAGGTAGCAAGAGTAACAGTGCGACACTGAAAGCCACAGGTCATTATTTACAACTCTTTGGTGGGGTTTTGCTTGTCTTAATTGGCTTGTTGCTAATGAGTGGACAAGACAGCGGTATGTCGCCTGTTTTCACTATGTAGCGAACGATGTAATAACAAACCTCAGTTTATTGCGACCTTTACCATTTTTACTAAAAAACACTAGCCCTTATCTCTCAAATCTGAATTAACAGCCACATAATTTCTACTAACCTAACTTTGCACAGCCAGTTAGGTTAGTAGTCAGCCATTCAGAACAGCGCGCTCTATGTAGTTCTGTAACAAACCTACATCCAACTTTGATTTTCCTATTCTTAACTACTCTTTCATAAACTAACTTCGATTGTTCTAACAATATTAGAGCACTATCCCCCTCCTTTTGAAAATAAGGACATAACTTCCGCAATCCAGAAACTACGATCGCACTCTTCCTATTTTGAAAAAAAATAGAGCAGCAGTTTTATCAATTGAGTAACAAGCCGAAATTATACCCAATAAATTTCACATCAAACTCCAAGCCTTTACCTTACAACTACAGATAGAGCTTTCTTCAACCAAATTCTTGGATAACCTATACTCAAAGGTAAACAAATGAAACTATACATTCCGAGCGCCACGCTCAGTGTTTTGTTACTTTCTCCGAGTTTCGCGAGTGCCGAAGATATACCTGATTCACACGAATTGCGTAATTTCTCGATGCGTTCACAAAGCTCTGGGATAGCCCCACCGCAAGAAGTACTCGGCGTTTATGTTGTCAATTCTGGTCCTGGTCTGGATACCGGTTGTACCTATGCTTCTGGCGGACCTCTACTTATCTCTTTACCTGTTCCTATGGTTGTCAGCCCCAACGTTTTACAAAGTGACGGGAGAATTGCCCCAAGTAAACTGGGCGATATGCAGCAAAAAGGCGTTCTCGGTTCTAGCGCAAGGATTAGCATGCCGGTCTTCGACATAGACTCCAATGCCAACGTCAGTAATATTGCTCCAGAAATAGATGTCGTATCTTTTAACGGAAAGTCTTTACGTACGCTGCAAGGCTCTGATAACCGCTGGACGGATACTAACCTTCAAGTCGATATCAGTGATATCAAGTTCGGCCAAAACAATGAGATTCGCGTCGATATTGATACTGGCAATACGGGAGACAACTGGTGTATGTCTGTCGATTGGGTCTCAATCGAGTTTGATGTTGCCATTCCTGTGATTCTTGCTCATGGCATTGCTGCACAATCAGACACTTGGGATGATGATACGGCTCCAGGCGTGCTTTCTACACTTGATGACTATGGCATTCGTTATACTCGTTTCTCTGCTGACAAAAATGGAACCACAGCGACTAACGCTAATATCTTGAACAACAAAATTCAGGGTTTTCTCGATGAGTTGAAATCCGACAAAGTTCACGTCATTGCACACAGTAAAGGCGGGCTAGATACCCAAAACCTCAAAGCACTTAGCCCTTCCTTTGAGATAACCTCCCTTTCTACTTTCTCCACACCTCACCTTGGTAGCGTCGCAGCAGATTTGTCGGTGATAAAAATGGACCACTACGCCGATATCTACAGTAACGTCAGTACCGATCCAAATAATTACGCTGGCAAGTACATGCAACTCCCAAATATTCCGTTTGCGGGTCCTAAAATGCCTGGTATCCGTGATCTAACAACGGATACAGCATCAAACGCGATCCAAATGCGTACTCGCGGCAATATTGCAAATACATTTTCTATTGGGGCAAATGCCGATCTCAACCAAGACGGTGTTATTGAGAAAGATCCTGATATCGTTGGCCTATTCCCATGGGGATCGCGTTGGGCAGGCGTTAACGCTTGGCAGGCGCTAAGAAGCTTTAGTTCTGCGGCCTACCTCGATACTCAAACTCAATCGGTCACAATGCCAAGTGTGCATGGACCACAAGCTCATCCAATCACCATAGTCAGTTACCAAGCCATTCAAACAGTACCGCAAGAAAATGATGTTGTTGTGACCTTGGCAAGCGCTAACCCAAGTTATACCAATGCATTGGGTAACGTATTGGCTAACCACTCAACAATGAAAACGGGACAAAACGTTGAACGTTTTCTACAACAAATTATTTCAATGCGCTAAGGAGTGGCCACAATGAAATTCATCAAGCAATTAGTGATGGTGTTCAGTCTTTTCTGTACCTTCATCACACCGGCTATCGCCAGTAATGCAATACCCGTTGGGATGAGTACAAGCACGACACTATCTCAACCAGTGACTAGTAACGATAACGAAGTCACAATGCTATTTACCATCGACAAAGCGGAAGCCCTAAAAGCAGAAATCATCGTGCCGTTGGATGATGCAACCGTATATTTAGTCAAGCCTAACGGGCAAGTCGCAACATCATCCAATGATGTGCAAGCGAACATACTTTCAGGTGACACACAAAGTCCGCCGCTACCGGGCAGCTATTTATTTTTGCCTGAAGTAACTAACCCTGAACCTGGCGAATGGAAGATCGTCGTTGATTTTCCAAACCCAAGTTACAACACAGTAATTATTGCTCAGGTTGCGATCCAATCCCCTATTGCGTTTGGCATGGCGATAGCTGCAAACCAATTTGTGGTCGGTGAACCAGTTCCCGTTTCTGCATTACTGACAAACAAAGGGAATCCAATCACAGGTGCCCAAACCAGCGCAGTGATCATTGATGAAGCTGGAATAAAAACACGCCTGACGCTTAAAGATGAGGGTGTCAATTTCGATGCTATTGCTAAAGATGGTGTCTACAGCAATATTTTCGTTCCACCCGCTGAAGGGGATTATCTAATTGAAGGCATAACGTCTTTTGAAGAATATGGAACAACTATCACTCGCCAGACAAGTAAAAAAATCCACGTACTACCCTCTGACATTGAATTTGTCAGCCTCTCACTCGCTCCACTGTTTTCCTCTGAAGGCTGTGTTATTGCCTTAGAGCAGCGCTTGGAACTTGATGTTAAATCCGCGGGGGATTTTACCATTCATGGTTACCTCACCGATGGAATTGACGAGCTGAACACAAGCAAACGTCTGCAACTCAAACCTGCGAAGCAAATCGTCACTCTACAGTACTCAACTGAAGATATTTTTGGCGCGTTTGATTCAGCGTCTACTTTGACCTCCAACCCGACGATCATCTACGCAATCACTCAAGATGACATACGAATTTCAGCCCCTCGAATTCAGTTTGAAGAATTTATTGATTTAGCATCTTTTGAGCGTTGCCGCGAACCGATTGAAGTCACGGGGAGTTTAGTCACCACACCGACTATGTCGCAAGATGGAACCTACATTGATTCGCTGAGTTTTGAGTTTCCTATCCATGTTACGCGCAGTGGAACTTACACAGGTTCGGTAAATATCGTTGGTGCAGCCGGAGAGTATTTAGAGCTAGTGAGTTTCCAAGAACCGCTTGAGGCTGGCGAAAACACCATCAAGTTTACCGTTCCTGGTGACACGTTTAAGCAAGCCGATGGTCCTTATGAACTGAACGCACTGCTAATCTACAGTGGCGTTGACTCCTATCGACAAGGAGTTCTCGGTCAAACTCCACCATACCAAGCCTCTGATTTCAGTCCGCCAGTGAATGTGACCCTCCCCTCTAACCTATTCGGTTTGGAAAGAGAAAACTGGCAAGCAACCCCGGCAACACAAGTCACGCAACATCGTGTCGGTGGTTACTTGAGAGCGGGGGCTTCAATCCCATACGACTACGAAACACTAGCGAGTTTTGACTTAAGTGAGGTTCGAGGGAAAATCAAACAGGCTACGCTTATTGTTGATTTCGGAGATTCAACTCTTCAATTTCCATTCAACAATGTAACTGCGCATATCGTTAATCAAACTTGGTCTCCAAACACACTGGATTACGACACGTTCTGTGAGTCTTTTACAATATGTGCAGCATGGAGTAATCCACTCACACTCACTACATTCAACAACGTAGAAGCCGGTCAAACGCTTAGGTTTACCAACTCTAAACTATTAGAAGCATTAAATGAGAAGAGAGTGTCTGGGTTGAACAAACTAGATATTGCTCTTACCTCTTCTCCCTATGAAAGAAGTTTCTTCATTAACGTTAAGCAGGTGTCATTATTCATCGAGTACTGATCCTAAAACTGAAATAGAATAAGGCCATGCCCAAGGTATCGCTTTGGGCATGGCCTCTCAGAATGAACAGTGATGAACTTTGCAAGCTTCATATGTTTATTCTGTTAGAGCAGACTATGCCAGCCCCTCAACAGTAGTGATAAAGCACGCTAATCACTATAGACTCCATCAACCAACAAAATGAGATCGAAGTTTTATCCAAAAAGGCCAGTAGTCCCAACAGCCGGGTGACTCCACAGATCTATCCATCCCATCACCAATTTTTTAGGTGACTTTAAAGATGCCCCTACACTAGTCTGATAGCTAAAGTTAGAATAGACCCGTTAAGTATCATCGATTTACAAAACAGAGCCAAAATATCTAAATAAAAACAGTGAGAAGCGATACAATAATCAAGTTGCAAAATTGCAGCGTGGGACACCTGCCCACTGACAGCCCATTCACAGAGAACCATAAAGTAGCCTCACATGTCTAAAGAACCCGGTTTCACTACAGAATACAAACTCGACAAGACGTTTTTCGCGGAGTGTTATGATCAAACTAGCCTTCCGACTCAATTTCCAAAAGCCTACTTAAAAGGAATACTGTTTCTTATTTTTGGTGTGGTTCTACTGGAGTTTGAACTATTACCTAACGGCTATGTTGGCTGGTTCTTTATCGTTTTGAGTGTGATTGAAGCATTCAGTGTGTACTGCAAAAGAACCTGGTGGTTATGGCGACAAAAGATCAGCTCAGGCGCAGGCAGCAAAATTGTCTTTCAAGGTGACGCTAACGGAGTAAGTTACAAAAACCACAAAGCGACCAACACCATCGCGTGGAGTGACATCGACCAACTTGAGCAGACCAATCTTGGTTTTATCCTGCATATCGGTAAACAGCGCCAATATGTGAGTAAATCTTGTTTAAGCAATGAAGCCATTGCCTTCATGATTGAACACCACGCCGCATCAAAAGCGAAATAACACCAATAAATGCCTGCTGATTTAGCAGGCATTTTTAATTCTACGTATCGAATTACCGGGCAATAACAATGAATACCGTGTACCAAATCAGTGATTGCCACCTTTCCGATGAATCCAGCTATGAGAACCTGCGCAGAGCACTGGAATACGTCAACAAAGACACGGCATGCAAGACCATCTTTCTGACTGGTGATATTTGTTGTAAGCCAAAGTCTGGCGACTACGTTCGATTAGAGGCATTCATTAGGCAACACATTAGCGACCAATCCATTTACGTGATTGCGGGTAATCATGATGACTCTCGCTTAATGCGCACAGAGCTAAAAGGCTCGACGATTTATGTCACCGACAAAGCCACCATCGGTGAACGAGAGTTTGTGTTCCTAGACTCAAGCTTCAAGCCGCTAGACAGCCGCCACCCACTTGGTTCAGGGCGTATTGATAACCGCGGCATGGCTCAGCTAAAACAACAATTGAGAAAGGCCAATGATCCTATCGTGGTTGTTCACCACCCTGTCATTCCAGTCGGTGCAGATTGGATGAAAGCGATCCTCCTAGAGAACGATACTGATGTGATGAAAGTGCTTCGAAAATATCGCGTTCGTGACGTGTTCTGCGGTCATGGCCATGATGAAATAACAGCGACACAGCAAGGCATAACTCAATATATGGCCCCGTCGACAGCCTATGGCTTTGACCACTCGATCAATGAATACAATCGCAGCGAGAAGATAGGATTAAGTCGAATCTCGTTCTGTACTGATTCCATCAACTACCAAGCTGTCTATTTTTGAACCCTATCTTACTGTCTTAAACCTCATAGATTAGCTTTCAAATAAACCAAACTATATAGAGCTATACCAATAGAAGAGGCTTGCGGCGATTCAATTTATCAATCTGTGATTGAAGCCCACAACCCAACTTCCACAACGGGTCAACGTTCAGTAGAAGAAATTACCTGGTTAGCACTGATGACTGTAAAACAAATGCACGATTTAGTTCGGCGCAATCTCGAAAACGAAGAGCTCGAAAACTAAAAGTTTGAAAAAGAATTATCTAGAAAACAGAAAGCTTGAAAGCTGAATACGTAGGATTATCGCCCCACTCTCACAAGTGACCAGAGCCTTGCAAACGTTATTACCCTAAGGTTTGCTAGCAAGGTCTTTGTGATTGATAATAAAAGCAATATAGGCGCAAGTTAGCGCTTTTTTATCACCTAGGTTTATATTGAGGCTATATGGAAATCAAAGTACTAAAAAGCTTTGTGGCTGTCGCGACACATTGCAGTTTTTCAAAAGCTGCAAAAGAGTTAAATACCGTTCAACCTGCCATTAGCCGCCATATCACAAGCCTTGAACACGAACTTGGAGTGAGCCTATTTTTCCGTACATCTCGCGAAGTCGTCATTAGCGCCGCAGGGCAGCACTTACTTAAAGATGCGATTAGACTCATCGAACAAACGGAACAAGCAAAACAGTCCGCAATTCGAGCTTCTTCTGGTTGTATTGGTACTTTAACTATTGGTTATCTTGGAGGCGCAACTCTGAGCTTTTTGCCTCGTTTAGTTCGACAGTATATTGCTGAAAACCCCAATATTGATGTTGATCTTGTTGAGATGACGGCTTCTGAACAGATCGAAGCTCTGGACAAACGAGAGATCGATATTAGCTTCTCTCGCCCACTGCCGAACCTGCTTGTTGATGATTACACCTCGGTGACGATTTATACAGATAAGCTTGTTGCTGTTTTGCCCGTCACCCACGAGTTGGCTAAATACACCACCATTCAAATGAAACAACTGCAGCAAGACCCTTTCATCTTATTTGAACGTGAACAAGCGGTAGGATTATTTGACTCCATCATTACTCAATGTGACCTATCTGGATTCTCTCCAAATATAAAAAAACAACCCAACAACATGCAAACCGTGTTAACCCAAGTCTCTTCTGGCTTAGGTGTATCTATCGCACCGCATGCAATTCGTGATTTACGCAGTGAGGGATGTGTATTTGTTAATCTTGAATCTGTGGACGTACAAAGGCTTTGTTTCCTAATTGGATCTCAGATAGAAACGGCCAGTATGGGTGATTATTA
>NZ_JBFSUX010000006.1:0-128697 GCF_041467595.1 Vibrio sp. 10N.247.311.13
CTCGTATCTCGTATCTCGTATCTCGTATCTCGTATCTCGTATCTCGTATCTCGTAGAAGCATAAGAAAGCCCCAACACGAATGTCGAGGCTAAAGTATCTTTATTTATGTTCTAGCTGAGTATCCGCTGCGTGCTACTCTTCGTTGTTTTCAGCAAACTTAGATGGTGACATGCCAAAGTGGTGCTTAAACCTTTGACTGAAATAGGAAGGGTCATTGAACCCCGAATCAAACGCCACATCAGAGATCTTCTCTCCAGCGAGTAAGCGCTCACACGCATGCTCTAGACGTACTTCATTCAAGTGCTCTTTGAAGGTCTTGTTGTAAGCCGATTTAAAGCGTCTCTGTAAGCTTCTCTCAGACATAAACAAATACTTAGCGGCAGTTGCAGTACTGAACTCGGCATCAGCGTAGTTTTCACTCACAAGCTGCGACACTCTGTTCTTCCACTCTTGTTCCGCTGTCAGTTTTTGTTGCTCTGGTGTTGAGGCGGCAAGCTTAATGGTTTCAATCTGTTCAATTGTGCTGGCTTCGAGATTGTCGAGTACTTGATACTCAATTGGCCACGAAAGCTGAACCTTATTTTGAGACTCCGAAACAAAGGCATTAAGCTCGCCACCGCTCTGATTCATCAATAGCGGCAGCTTTTCGATGTTAAGGTCGGTCGACTTTCCGGTATTGTCACCCATGCTTGATGCCAGCTTAGGGAAAGGCATGCCATGATCTCGAATGGTTACAACAAGATGCTCCTTAACCTCTTCAACCAGAACCACCATACTCTGCGACTTAAAGTTTCTCTTGATGATGCTCCCGACCAAGCTATTGAAGATAATATCGAGATTAAAATACAGCAACGAGACATATCGTTGTTTTGTTTCGACTTTAATATCCAGTTCAATACCGGCTTTGGTTAAGTCATCCTGCCAAGCTTTGAGTACCACCTCTAAGATTAAAATTATATCGTAACAAACTTGCCCTTCTCCTTGAGGCGTATTACTCAATTGAGCTAAGCCATTTTTCAAGGTTAGAATCGGCGACTTCCCGAGCTCGTCATTCCAATTCGGGAGCATCGCAGCAATATGATTCACTTCAGAAGAGAGTTCATTGGCAGTGTGAGACACAAGCGCATTCTTCACGGATAGCTGCTTTTTAAGCTGTTGATTAGTGGCGAGTAATATCCGGCTTTGGTGCCTCAATTGGTCTGTCTTCAGTGCAACTTGCGCTTTTAAGTGCCGGTTGGCAAAAGTGACATAACGCGAACGCCAAAAGACTAAGATAGTCACAACGCCAATCAGTAATATCAGAGAGCTTGCTGCAGCCCAACTGGTCAGATACCAAGGCTCCGCAATCGAGAAGCTTTGATTGGTTGACACAAAGCGATAATGGGAGCCTTTAACCGGCTTCACTTCAAGTGTGTAATCCCCTGGAAGAAGATGATCGAGCGTTAACAAGCCCCCTTCAAACTCACTCCAAGGTTCATCGTCGCTCAGTCGGTATTCCATCGCAGGTGCGAACGTTGCTGGTAAGATACCTAGCTTAAACCCCATCGATGAACCATAAGGAATCTCATCCAGCTCTGCCGTTTTCCCGCCAAGTGATACCGTTTGTTGGTCGACACTTATCTTACTCAACAAGGCACGGCTATGAGGTGTAGTTGATACCAGTAACTCGTTAGATAACGCGCTGACTACACCATACTTTGAGCCGAAAACAAGCCTCGAAGGTTGGCTATCTTGACTGTAAAAAAGAGCACACGCTCCTGCCGCCAGTTCATTGGTGATCAAACCAAATGGCGAACCTATGTGTTTATGCAGTTGCCCATCCAATCCGTAATAACTGATGCCTTTCGAAGAGCCTAACCAAACACCATTGTCATCGCTTATCAGGCAGTTGGGGCTAATATTGTCTTCAACAAGAGTGATTTCTTGAATAATAGAGCTGTCATCCGGGATTCGATACACGCCATAACTGCTCGCAAACCACTGCGCTCCATCCTTCGCTTTTTCAATATCGACGACTTTGCCAAACCGTTCGCTGGAACGACTAAAGCTAATTCGTTTATCAATGAACGAGTAGAAGCCATGATCCGTTCCTATATAGATGCGACCTAGCAAGCCTACATTGAGAGCGGTGATCTTCGCAGGCAAGAACTTGTCGACTAACCAGTCAGTGCCATAACTCGTCAGTTTCATGGTTTCGATAGATAACGAATAGAGGTTTTGCCCAGAGGTCATCCAAAGAACGTTATCGGCTTGAAGCGCAAGGTTTTCAACACGCACTCCCTCAATTGGCCTTGGTAAATCAAGGGCTTCGGGTTGTAGTGTTTCCGTATTTAGACTGATGATACCTTGTTCGGTCGCCAACCAAATGGAAGAGCCAAAGATCTCAAAATCATTAACAGGGTTAGAGTAAACACGAATTGGGTTCTCTTCACTTTCAGAATCAACCAAGTAGAGCCCCATTGAAGACGCGACCCAAGATAACTGGTCACTGACAGGCAGTACTTTATTGATCACCACACTACTCGAATGCATGCCCATTCCAGTTAGGGGTGTTCTCGAGAAGGTTTTGCTGAACAGTGAGAAGTATCGGATACCGTTGTTTGTCGCAACCCACATACCACCAGCATGATCGTTTATCAACGAATATATTTTCTCACCCGGTAACGAGAAGTCTTGACTAGCGGCTTGTTCGAATCGAGTAATTTGTCCCGTAATAAAGTTGTAGCTAATAAGGCCGTGCTCTGTACCAATCCAATACTGGTCCGAAGTTTCGGCCAACGAGAGAACATGCGACCCTTTAACGATGGTCTCTTTGTCTGGGTTCGCGAGATCAACAATCACAGCACCATTTAAAGTACCGATCACTAACTCACGTCGAGCATTCGAAAAATAAACCGTCTCAATATGGTTTTTGTCTGATGCGGTGACATGGGTAAACTCTTGATTCTCTGAAAGGTAAACGCCAGAACTGGTCGCTAGCACCCACTTTGATAGTACCCACTCAGCGTCGTTAATCGCAATGTCACTGCTGTTATTGTATCGGTACAGTTTAAGTAGAGAGTAGGTGTTGAATTCTAAAGATTGAGTGTTGTAGGTATAGAAATTACTGCCGTCAGTAACCCAAATATAATCGCCTGATGCACCGATATTCGCTATTTCAGCGCCGGGACTTAGGCTAAACGCCAATTCGTTGCCAATTCCAGGGTT
This sequence comes from Vibrio sp. 10N.247.311.13, assembly GCF_041467595.1. Taxonomy (NCBI): domain Bacteria; kingdom Pseudomonadati; phylum Pseudomonadota; class Gammaproteobacteria; order Vibrionales; family Vibrionaceae; genus Vibrio; species Vibrio sp. 10N.247.311.13. The sequence goes on from NZ_JBFSUX010000006.1 coordinate 3,209, forward strand.
ATGTCGATAGACCTCATTGTCGAAAAATGTCCAAAACTCATCGTTCAGAAAGGCGACTCTTTCCGAAGAAAATTGCAGTAAGCTTCCCTTGCGAGGGAATAGAGTTCGACCATCGTAAAAGAGTACTTTTCCATGCACATCATGAACCCAGAGCCCACCTCCGGCACCTAAATACAAGTTTTTAGCCGCAAGGAAATTCCCTTGCGCTTGAACGGGCAAAGGATAGAAAACGGAGGGCGAGGTATTTACCGCTAGAACGCTAAATGAAATGCTCATTAACATGAACATTTTGAAGATAATTCGATACAACTCTTAATCCTGAACAGCAACAACACATGAAATTTTGGGTACCACAACGTCTTATCGTTGCTAAACCAAAAACTGAGTTTTTTTGTGCTTATTATTATCTTTCCATTTTAGCGGAAATTAGAAAAGGAGAAAGGAGGTTTGTTATTTGTTAGGAGGTTTTATCTTAGCGGTCACGAAAATGCCGCAAAAAGCGGCATGATTCATAAATTAACGAGAGCAAAGTAGAGTAAAGAATACTCGTTTATGACTTACTTCTCGTCTAAGCAACTTGTATAGCTATCTGTAAGTTGCTGAAGAAAATCGAAATAGCTTCCACTCTTCACTTCAACTGTTGAACCGATAGGGTCAAGCTGACCTTGTTTTGCGTTACTTCCGCGCGTCACTGATTCAATCACAGCAGGAGTGAATTGAGGCTCAGAAAACACACATTGAACGTTTTCACGTACTATCGTTTTCTTAATAGCGATCAGGCTTTTTGCACCCGGCTTACGCTCTGGGCTCACCGTAAAGTGACCTAAGTTATTTAGCTCAAACTCTTGCTCAAAGTAACCATACGCGTCATGAAAAACGTAGTAACCTTTGTCTTTCACGGGTGCAAGTTGCTCTCGAATAGACTGTTGCTTCTCTTTCAATGCAATCAGGAATGAATCGAGATTCTCTTGGTACGCCATTGCGTTGTCTGGATCAGATTCAATCAACTTAGCTGAGATGTATTTTGCAGCTACTTCAACTTGCTCGATACCTAACCAAAAATGCGGGTCATGGCTACCGTGGTGGTGCCCTTCATGTGCATCGTGGTCATGCTCTTCGTGTCCGAACTCTCGCAAGTTGATTCCGGGAATATCACTGATCTTGATAACATTTTCTTTTGAACCAATCACCTTAGTCAGAAAGGCTTCTAGGTCAGGGCCGAACCAGATGACCATATCGGCACTATGAACTTTTTTGACATCCGATGGCTTAAGCGCATAATCATGCGGCGAAGCATTGCTGTTCATCAACACATCCGGCTCACTAACGCCTTGCGTTAATTCTGTCACAATCATTTGAATTGGTTTAAAGCTTGTTAGAATAGTATTGGCACTTGCGACACTTGGCGCTAAAAGCAAAGTAGCAAGTATAAAAGATGAACGTGACATAATCCCTCGATAATAGAAAAGTAGCTTAGGCTTGAGGTAAATGTTACATTATAACATTAGCGAATTGCAAATGAGTTCTATTCATGGATAACTTAATCCAACTAGATTCTGTGAGCGTCGAATTTGACGGTCGAAAAGTTCTAGACAACATCTCTCTAAATTTAGAGCGCGGCAGAATCACCACCCTGATTGGGCCAAACGGTGCAGGAAAGTCGACATTAGTAAAAGTGGTACTGGGTTTACAGACCAAATTTTCAGGCACAATAACAAAAGCTAAAAAACTGAAAATTGGCTATGTACCACAAAAATTAAAGCTCAATGATTCCCTACCGCTCAACGTAGAGCGTTTTCTAAAACTCACTGGCAATTTCAGTCAGCAAGAGGTCCTTGAAGCATTGAAGCTTGTTGGTGCTGAACATCTGCAGAAGAGTAACATGCACCAGCTATCTGGCGGAGAAAACCAACGTGTGCTCATTGCTCGTTCATTGCTAAGAAGACCAGATCTACTGGTTCTCGATGAACCGGCTCAAGGCGTCGACGTTCAAGGGCAAATAGACCTGTATGACTTGATTGACACCATTCGCCACCGCTTTGGTTGTGCCGTATTTATGGTTTCACACGATCTGCATTTAGTGATGGCAAAAACAGACGATGTTATCTGTTTACACCACCACATCTGTTGCTCAGGCGCACCTGCAGACATCAAACACCATCCTTCGTATATTGCGCTCTTTGGCACCGCGACCCAAGAGACGCTAGCGTTTTATCATCACCAACACGAACATCACCATCATGATCTCGCAGGCCAGCCTGTCGAAGGCGACGTGCATGAATGTTCAAACCATAAACACGGACACCACTAATGCTTGAGTTTCTTCTTCCCTCTATTTTGGCAGGTTTGGGTATTGCACTAATTGCAGGCCCACTAGGTTCATTCGTGGTGTGGCGTAAGATGGCTTACTTTGGTGACACGCTTGCTCACGCTTCTTTGATGGGCTTAGCACTTGGCTTTCTGTTCAACATTAACTTGTATTTCGCGCTGCTGATTTGTTGTTTGATGCTGGCCGTGTTGCTAGTGACTTTACAAAAACAAAAGCTGGTCGCGACCGATACCCTACTCGGTATTTTGGCGCACAGTGCGCTATCACTTGGTTTGGTTGCTGTCAGTTTCTTAGATAACGTTCGTGTTGACCTAATGAGCTACCTATTTGGTGACTTGCTGGCAGTATCTCCAACGGATTTAGTGTTCATCTATGCGGGTGCTGCTGTGATTGGATTAGTACTTGCTATCTTTTGGCGACCACTACTATCAACGACGGTTAACGAAGATCTCGCGGCGGTTGATGGCATCAACATTGATTTAATGCGTCTGATTCTGATGCTATTGGTCGGTATCGTGATTGCTGTCGGTATGAAGTTTGTTGGTGCGTTAATCATGACATCGCTACTGATTATTCCTGCAGCAACGGCAAGGAAGTTCTCGAGCACACCTGAGCAGATGGCCTTCCTTGCATCAATTATTGGCTCTATCGCTGTATTCGGTGGATTAAGCTTGTCTTGGTTCTATGATACGCCTGCTGGCCCGTCTGTGGTTATCAGTGCGGCAGCAATGTTTATGCTATCTCAAATGGTTAGAAGTCGAGCTTAGCACTTAGCAGTACGATCTCGTATCTCGAAAACATAAAAAAAGGCTTGGTCAGTGACCAAGCCTTTTTAATATCGTTTCAATTAACTTCTATCTCAATCGATAAAAGCCAGCTGATTACCAACCCGTGATTTCACGTAGGCCTTTACCGATGTCAGCAAGAGACTTAACAGTCTTAACGCCTGCTGCTTCTAGTGCTGCGAATTTATCTTCAGCAGTACCTTTACCGCCAGAGATGATTGCGCCTGCGTGGCCCATACGTTTGCCCGGAGGAGCAGTAACACCAGCGATGTAAGATACAACTGGCTTAGTTACGTTTGCTTTGATGAAATCAGCCGCTTCTTCTTCCGCAGTACCACCGATTTCACCAATCATTACGATTGCTTCAGTTTCTGGGTCTTCTTGGAAAAGTTTCAAGATATCAATGAAGTTTGAACCTGGGATAGGGTCACCACCGATACCAACACATGTAGACTGACCAAAGCCTTCATCTGTTGTTTGCTTAACTGCTTCGTATGTCAGAGTACCGCTGCGAGATACGATACCTACTTTACCCTTCTTGTGGATGTGACCAGGCATGATACCAATCTTACACTCGTCTGGAGTGATAAGACCTGGACAGTTAGGACCGATCATGCGAACGCCAGTTTCTTCTAGCTTCACTTTAACGTCGATCATATCTGTTGTAGGGATACCTTCAGTGATCGTTACGATCAGTTCGATACCTGCATCAATCGCTTCTAGGATTGCATCTTTACAGAAAGGAGCTGGTACGTAGATAACTGTTGCTGTTGCGCCAGTTACTTCTACCGCTTCACGTACTGTGTTGAATACTGGAAGGCCTAGGTGAGTTTGACCACCTTTACCAGGTGAAACACCACCAACCATTTGCGTACCGTATGCGATAGCTTGGTCTGAGTGGAATGTACCTTGACCGCCAGTGAAACCCTGACAGATTACTTTAGTGTCTTTGTTAATTAATACAGACATTATTTAGCCTCCGCAGCAGCAACAACTTTCTGAGCAGCATCTGTTAGAGATTCAGCTGCAATGATATCAACATCAGAATTAGCAAGTACTTCGCGACCTAGGTCTGCGTTTGTACCTTCTAGACGAACAACTACAGGAACTGTTACGCCGACTTCTTTAACTGCACCGATAATACCTTCAGCGATCATGTCACAACGAACGATGCCACCGAAAATGTTTACGAGTACTGCTTTAACATTGTCATCAGAAAGGATGATCTTGAATGCTTCAGCTACACGCTCTTTAGTCGCGCCGCCGCCTACATCAAGGAAGTTTGCTGGCTTGCCGCCGTGTAGGTTTACGATATCCATCGTACCCATCGCAAGGCCTGCACCGTTAACCATACAGCCAACGTTGCCATCTAGTGCTACGTAGTTCAGTTCCCACTGTGCTGCGTGTGCTTCGCGCTCATCTTCTTGAGATGGATCGTGCATTTCACGTAGTTTAGGCTGACGGTACATCGCGTTTGAGTCGATGTTGATCTTACCGTCTAGACAAAGCAGGTTGCCTTCGCCAGTAATGACAAGCGGGTTGATTTCTAGTAGAGCTAGGTCGTACTGAGAGAACATTTTGCCAAGACCCATGAAGATCTTAACGAACTGTTTGATTTGATCGCCAACTAGACCAAGTTTGAACGCAAGTTCACGGCCTTGGTAAGCTTGAGGGCCTACTAGAGGATCGATCGCTGATTGGTGAATCAACTCTGGAGTTTCTTCAGCGATTTTCTCAATGTCCACACCGCCTTCAGTTGACGCCATGAATACAATTTTACGCGTTGCGCGGTCAACAACAGCACCTAGGTAAAGTTCGTTAGCAATGTTTGATGCTTCTTCAACTAGGATCTTTGTTACAGGCTGACCATTAGCGTCTGTTTGGTAAGTCACTAGGTTTTTACCTAGCCACTTTTGTGCAAACTCTTTAACGCCTTCTTTGGTGTCATGTAGCTCTACGCCGCCCGCTTTACCGCGGCCACCAGCATGTACTTGACACTTAACGACTTTCTTGGCTGTACTGATACGACCTGCAGCTTCGAAAGCTTCTTGTGCAGTATCACATGCGAAACCTTCTGGTACAGGCAAACCGAATTCTGCAAACAGCTGTTTGGCTTGGTATTCATGCAAATTCATTTTGATATTCCGTTTATTTTCCCTTAAGGGATTATTATTTCCATAACGACACAGTTTCCTGTGTTACGTCTGTAGGGTCTTCTCAAAACAACTGCTGTCCATTTTCTAATGGCTTTACAGTTCAATTGAAGGCCAGACGTTGAGCAGCCTAGCCTTTGAAACTTTTTACGTCTAGCTAACGGGGTTAACTAGACGTTTTAGCGATACTAAACGTCTAATAGCAGACGTGCAGGATCTTCTAGAAGCTCTTTGATGGTCACTAGGAAGCCAACTGATTCACGGCCATCGATTAGACGGTGGTCGTAAGAAAGCGCTAGGTACATCATTGGTAGAATCTCTACCTTGCCATCAACAGCCATTGGACGGTCTTGGATTTTGTGCATACCCAAAATTGCCGCTTGAGGTGGGTTGATGATTGGCGTAGACATTAGAGAACCAAATACACCACCGTTTGTGATAGTGAAGTTACCACCCATCAGTTCATCAACCGTTAGCTTGCCGTCACGGCCTTTGATTGCTAGCTCTTTGATGCCTTTTTCGATATCAGCGAAACCTAGTGTGTCACAGTCTTTAAGTACTGGAGTCACTAGACCACGTGGCGTAGATACCGCCATGCTGATGTCGAAGTAGTTGTGGTAAACGATATCTGTACCATCAATAGAAGCGTTCACTTCTGGGAAACGTTTTAGCGCTTCTGTTACTGCTTTCACGTAGAAAGACATGAAGCCAAGACGCGTATCGTGACGTTTCTCGAATTGGTCTTTGTACTGCTTACGAAGGTCCATGATTGGCTTCATGTTCACTTCGTTGAAAGTAGTCAGCATTGCTGTGCTGTTTTTCGCTTCTAGAAGACGGTTTGCAACTGTCTTACGCAGGCGAGTCATAGGCACGCGTTTTTGGCTGCGAGCCGCTGCTGGCGCTTCAACTGCTGGTGCAGATGCTGCTGCCGGAGCCGCTTTCGCTGCTGCTAGGTGTGCGTCGATGTCTTCACGAGTAATACGACCACCAACACCAGTGCCTTTAACGTCAGCTGGTTGTAGGTTGTGCTCAGCAAGCAGGCGACGAACAGCTGGGCTTAGTGCGTCGTTGTTCTCTTCTGTTAGCGCAGCTTTATGGCGCTTATCAGGAGATGCTTCTGTATCTTCAGTGGTGTCTTTCGTTGGTTCACCAGCGACAGCACCCGGCTTGATTTTAGCCAAAAGCTGCTTAGAAAGTACCGTAGCACCCTCTTCTTCGATGATAGCTTCCAGAACACCCGCTTCAGGAGCCGGTACTTCTAGAACTACTTTATCTGTTTCGATATCTACAATGACTTCATCACGTGCAACCGCTTCGCCCGGTTTTTTGTGCCAAGTAGCAACTGTTGCATCAGCCACAGATTCAGGTAAATCTGGAACCAGAATTTCAATTGTCATGTGCGTATTTTCCTTTTACTTCTAGTTCTTAAGTAGGGTCAAAGCGTCGTCAACTAACGCTTTTTGTTGTTTCAAGTGTACTGACATATAGCCAACAGCTGGTGATGCTGATGCAGGACGACCTGCGTATTGAATATCAGCACCTACTGGGATAGCAGCTCGGAAATTATGTTGGCTACTGTACCAAGCACCTTGGTTTTGTGGCTCTTCTTGACACCAAACGTAATCGACTACATTTGTGTACTGTGCGATGGCAGCTCTCACGTCCTCATAAGGGAACGGGTAAAGTTGCTCAATACGTACAATAGCGACATCGTCTTGCTCGTTCTTACGTCTTTGGTCAAGCAGGTCAAAGTAAACCTTACCTGAACAGAACACGACGCGTTTTACGTTCTCAGGAGCCAGATCATCAATTTCTGCGATAGCTGGTTGGAACGTGCCTTCTGCCAAATCTTCAAGAGAAGAAGTACACAGAGGGTGACGAAGCAATGACTTAGGTGACATTACAATCAGTGGACGACGCATTGGTCGAACAACCTGACGGCGAATCATGTGGTAAACCTGAGCTGGTGTTGAAGGAACAACAACCTGCATGTTTTGTTCAGCACATAACTGAAGGTAACGCTCAAGACGTGCAGAAGAGTGCTCCGGGCCTTGGCCTTCATAACCGTGAGGAAGCAGCATAGTTAGACCACATAGACGTGCCCACTTTTGCTCACCTGATGAAATGAATTGGTCGATAACAACTTGTGCACCGTTTGCGAAGTCACCAAATTGAGCTTCCCAAAGGGTTAGACCGCTTGGCTCTGCTGTCGCGTAACCATACTCAAATGCGAGTACCGCTTCTTCAGATAACACAGAGTCAAACACTTGGAATGGCCCTTGTTTATCATGAATGTTCGCAAGAGGAACATACGTGCTTGCATCTGATTGATTGTGCAGTACTGAGTGACGGTGGAAGAACGTACCACGACCTGAATCTTGGCCTGAGATACGAATACGCTTACCGTCGTCAACAAGTGTTGCGTATGCCAGAGTTTCAGCCATACCCCAATCGACTTGTTTCTCACCATTCACCATGGCAGTACGATCGTTGTACAGTTTATTTACTCGGCTTTGCAGCTTGTGGCTGTCCGGGTATTGACAAAGTTTGGTACCAAGCTCTTTCAGGCGCTCGATATCAATCTTGTTATCCCACTCGATGTTCCAGTCGTGACCTAGGTAAGGAGACCAGTCTACTGAGTGAAGTGCCATTGGACGCCACTCTTTAACCACAACTTCACCGTGATCAAGTGCATCACGATATTCGTTAACTAGCTGAGTTGCTGTATCAATACCAAACTCACCGCGCTCCATTAACACGTCAGCGTAAAGCTTACGTGGTGTTGGGTGCTTCTTGATTTTTTGGTACATCAAAGGCTGTGTTGCATTCGGCTCATCGGCTTCATTGTGACCGTGGCGACGGTAACAAACCAAATCAATAACAACATCACGCTTAAACGTATTACGGTAATCCAATGCAAGACGCGCAACAAACGCAACCGCTTCTGGATCATCAGAGTTAACGTGGAAAATCGGAGCCTGAACCATCTTCGCGATATCGGTACAGTACATCGTAGAGCGTGTATCGCGAGGGTTAGACGTTGTAAAACCAACTTGGTTGTTTACAACGATACGAACCGTACCACCTACACAGAAACCACGAGCTTGAGACATGTTAAACGTCTCTTGTACTACACCCTGACCAGCGATAGCTGAGTCACCGTGGATAGTAATTGGAAGTACACGGCTACCATCATTATCACCAAGGCGATCTTGACGTGCACGTACTGAACCGATAACTACCGGGTTTACGATTTCTAAGTGAGATGGGTTAAATGCTAGTGCTAAGTGAACGTTGCCGCCTGGCGTTGCGAAGTCCGCAGAGAAGCCTTGGTGGTATTTCACATCACCAGTACCCCACGTGTCATCGTGCTTGCCCGCAAACTCGTCAAACAGGTCTTGTGGCTTTTTACCAAGCACGTTGACCAACATGTTTAGACGACCACGGTGAGCCATACCAACAACAACTTCACGCATGCCTTGTCCGCCAGCATGACGAATAATTTCTTTCGTCATTGGGATAAGAGCATCACCACCTTCCAACGAGAAGCGTTTTGCGCCTGGGAATTTCGCACCAAGATAGCGCTCAAGACCTTCAGCAGCAGTTAGCTCTTCTAGGAAAGCTTGCTTTTCTTCTTTGTTGAAAGAGGGTTGACCAGATACAGACTCTAAACGTTGTTGGATCCAACGCTTTTGCTCTGTATTTGTCATGTGCATGTATTCAGCACCAATAGAGCCACAATACGTTTGCTTTAGAGATTTGTAGAGATCTTTAAGCACCATCGTCTCTTGGCCAATGGCGTAAGAGCCGACGTTGAACGTCTCATTGAGGTCATCTTCGGTAAGAGTGTGGAAAGAAGGGTCCAGTTCATCAACTGTCGCTCTTTTCCATAAACCTAGGGGGTCTAGATTTGCTGCTTGATGCCCTCGGAATCGATAGGCATTAATAAGTTGCAGAACCTTTACTTGTTTCGCATCGACATCTGGATCACTAACTTGGACACTGTAATGCTTTGTTTCTTGAGCGAGTCGACGGAAGTATTCACGAACACGAGAGTGTGGTTGTTCCACTGTCTCTGAAGCTTGCACAGGCAGTTCTTCAAAAACACTTCTCCATTCGTCACTTACCGAATCTGGGTCACTTAGATACAGTTCATAGAGTTCTTCTACGTACGTTGCATTGGCGCCAGCCAAGTGTGAAGACTCGAGCCATGCCTTCATCACGCCGTTGTGCATATTTTCCCTTAACCAGTAGTTTTCACGTTTGCTGCGGTCTATGCCGAGCTATTAAAAGGCCGCCCCAAAACTTCTAGGGCGGCAATTTTTATATAACTTAAACCGAACGATTCACTAGCATGGTCTTGATGTGACCAATAGCTTTCGTCGGATTTAATCCCTTAGGACAAACACTTACACAATTCATGATGCCATGGCAACGAAAAACGCTAAATGCATCATCAAGATCGGACAAACGTTCGTCTGTCGCTGTATCTCGGCTATCAATTAGCCAACGGTACGCTGCAAGCAGGCCTGCTGGTCCGATGAATTTGTCAGGGTTCCACCAGAATGATGGGCATGACGTTGTACAACATGCACACATGATACATTCGTACAATCCATCTAAATGAGCACGCTCATCAGGGCTTTGTAAGTTTTCACGAGCCGGTGGCACATTGCCATCAGACACTAAGAATGGCTTCACTTTTTCGTAGTTATCGTAGAACTGAGTCATGTCTACAATCAGGTCACGAACAACGGGTAAGCCAGGCAGTGGGCGAATCACAATCTTGTCTTGGCCCGAAAGCGCAGACAATGGCGTGATACACGCTAGGCCATTTTTACCGTTCATGTTCAAACCATCCGAGCCACATACACCTTCACGGCATGAGCGACGGAATGAGATTGTTGGATCTTGCTCTTTCAACAGAATAAGCGCATCCAAAAGCATCATGTCTGAACCTTCATCCACTTCTAGAGTGTATTCCTTCATATAAGGTTTCTGGTCGACATCTGGATTGTAACGATATAAAGAGAAATTCAGTTTCATGGTCATATCTCCTTAGTACGTACGTGCTTTTGGTGGGAACGCTTCACGATGGATAGGTTCCATGTTTACACCACGCTTAGTCATGCTCTCTGACTCTGGGTTGTAAAGTGAGTGGCATAGCCATTGCTCATCATCACGGTCAGGGAAATCGAATCGAGCGTGTGCGCCACGGCTCTCTGTACGGAAATTTGCAGCAACAGCCGTTGCGAATGCCGTTTCCATCAAGTTTTCAAGCTCTAGACACTCGATACGTTGAGTGTTGAACTCTGTAGACTTATCAGATAGGTGTGCATTTTTCAGACGCTCGCGAATCGCTTTTAGCTCTTCTAGGCCTTCAGCCATTGCTTTGCCTTCACGGAATACTGAGAAGTTGTTCTGCATACATTGCTGAAGATCTTTACGGATTTGCGCTGGATCTTCGCCGTCTGTGCTGTTTTCCCAACGGTTGTAACGCTCTAGTGAACGCTCAATGTCAGCTTCAGTTGCAGGTTTCGCTTCGTCTTGCTTCTTCAGTGTCTCACCTAGGTGTAGACCTGTCGCACGACCAAATACCACTAAATCAAGCAGTGAGTTACCACCTAGACGGTTGGCACCATGTACTGATACTGATGCGATTTCACCACAAGCAAAGAGACCTTGGATTTCAACATCGTTGCCGTCTTCGGTTTGCTTAATAGCTTGACCAGAAACTTGTGTTGGAACACCACCCATCATGTAGTGACATGTAGGGATTACTGGGATTGGCTCTTTCACTGGATCAACGTGAGCAAAGGTACGAGAAAGTTCACATACACCAGGAAGACGAGATTCAAGTGTCTCTTTACCTAGATGATCAAGCTTAAGCTTGATGTGTGGACCCCAAGGGCCATCGCAACCGCGACCTTCACGAATTTCAACCATCATTGAACGAGCAACAACATCACGACCCGCTAAGTCTTTAGCGTTTGGTGCGTAACGTTCCATGAAGCGTTCGCCGTCTTTATTGAGAAGGTAACCACCTTCACCACGACAACCTTCCGTTACCAATACACCTGCACCAGCGATACCCGTCGGGTGGAACTGCCACATTTCGATGTCTTGCATAGGAACGCCAGCACGAATCGCCATACCAACACCGTCACCAGTGTTAATGTGTGCATTGGTTGTTGATGCGTAGATACGACCAGCACCACCAGTCGCAAGGATTGTTGCCTTCGCTTTGAAGTAGCAAACCTCGCCCGTTTCCATACAAAGCGCGGTAGTACCTAAAATTGCACCATCTTCGTTTTTAACAAGATCCAGTGCATACCACTCAGAGAAAACCGTCGTTTTGTGTTTAATGTTTTGTTGGTAAAGCGTATGAAGCAGTGCGTGACCAGTACGGTCGGCTGCAGCTGCGGTACGAGCCGCTTGCTCACCACCAAAGTTTTTAGATTGACCACCGAAAGGACGCTGGTAAATAGTACCGTTCTCAAAACGAGAGAAAGGCAGGCCCATTTTTTCGAGTTCGATTACCGACTCAGGACCGTTTTTACACATGTATTCGATAGCGTCTTGGTCACCGATGTAATCAGAACCTTTTACTGTGTCATACATATGTTGTTCCCAATGGTCTTCATGCGCGTTACCAAGAGCAACAGTGATGCCGCCTTGCGCTGAAACCGTATGAGAACGAGTAGGGAAAACTTTAGAAAGCAATGCACAAGAAAGGCCTTGCTCAGAAATTTGCAGTGCGGCACGCATACCTGCACCACCAGCGCCGATCACTACGGCATCAAACTCACGAACAGGAATAGTCACTTACGCACCCCACAAAATAAACAGACCAGAGAAGAAATATCCAAGAAGAACTGCAACAACACCGACTTGAAGACCAACACGCAGTTTTGCGCACTTGATGTAGTCAGTTAGTACTTGCCATAGGCCGATCCACGCGTGAACCAAAACAGAAGTAAGCGCTAACATGGTGAAGACTTTAGTGAAGGTTCCACCAAAGAATTGCGTCCAAGATGCGTAAGAGATATCACCAGAGAAAGCACAAAAGCTAACTAGGTAGATAGTGTAAAGCGTCATAATGATGGCAGTAGCACGAATCAATAGATAATCGTGGACACCATTACGACCAAAAGTAGAAACGTTGTTTACCATACTAAGATCCCCGCTAGTAGAGACAATACCGCTGTTGCTGCGAATGCAACCTTAGCGCTCTTCGCGCCAGATTCCAGCTCTTCAAAGTGACCAAGGTCCATAAGAAGGTGACGAATACCACCAGCAATGTGGTAAGCCAAAGCGGTTAAAATGCCCCACAGAATAAACTTCACGAAGAAACCATCGACAATGTCGCTAGCTTCGGCAAAGCCTACTGGGGATGAGAGGGAAATGGATAGTAACCAAAGCAAAATTCCAATCGCGACAAAAGTTATCACCCCAGACACACGGTGTAGGATGGAAGCTATTGCTGTGATTGGAAAGTGGATGGTCTGTAAATCTAAATTAACAGGTCTTGTCTTTCTTTCTTTCACGGGCTTGCTCACTCAGCTCCATTGAGCATTATGGTCATTAAATAACCTTATGATATTGTTATGGACAAAATTTGATTGTAAACCTTCAAAATTTAACATTAACTTAACAAATAACCGAAGTTGAGCCTTAGATAATTGTAAAATAATTGTTAACTGCTCGATTAAGAAAGACACCTCACATTTCTTCTTAGCCTTGCATTTATAAGGTTTTAACCAAACTTTTCAGCGTCACTATACGACTGGCAACATTCTAATACAATTGATGTAACAAATAATGCTACACAGACCAGATTTTTAACGAATTTAATGTAAAAAACACTAACAAGTGCACACAAAGCTTCAGAAAAATTGACTTTCCCACGTAAGACCAGTAAAAAAATGGCACATAAACATCCTGGACGGATTAAATAATAAACAAAGGAGATTGTTATGGCGGATAAGAAAGCTACCCTTCACATTGAAGGTCAAGCGCCAATCGAGCTGCCGATTACAGAAGGTGTACTTGGTACTCCAGTGATCGATGTTCGTACACTAGGTTCTAATGGTTTTTTCACTTTTGACCCTGGTTTTCTTGCCACTGCATCCTGTGAGTCTCAAATCACTTTTATTGACGGTGGAAAAGGCATTCTTTTACATCGTGGTTATCCAATCGACCAACTTGCCAATAACGCTGATTACTTAGAAGTATGTTACATACTTCTTTACGGTGAAGCCCCATCTAGAGCTGAGTACGAAAAGTTCAAGACTACCGTGACACGTCACACTATGGTGCACGAGCAAATCGCTAGTTTCTTCCACGGCTTCCGTCGTGACGCTCACCCTATGGCTGTAATGTGTGGTGTTGTAGGCGCTCTAGCGGCGTTCTACCACGACTCACTTGATGTCAACAACGATACACACCGTGAAATTGCGGCATACCGCCTGATTTCAAAAATGCCAACACTGGCTGCAATGTGTTACAAATATTCAATCGGTCAGCCGTTTATCTACCCACGTAACGACCTAGGCTACGCAGAAAACTTCTTACACATGATGTTTGCAAACCCATGTGAAGAGTATGAAGTGAACCCTATCGTTGCTCGTGCAATGGATAAGATTTTCACTCTACATGCTGACCACGAACAGAACGCTTCTACGTCTACAGTGCGTCTTGCTGGTTCATCTGGTGCTAACCCGTTTGCGTGTATCGCAGCAGGTATCGCATCACTTTGGGGCCCAGCTCACGGCGGTGCAAACGAAGCTTGTCTGCGCATGCTTGAAGAGATCGGTAGCGTAGATAACATTGAAGAATACGTTGCGAAAGCAAAAGACAAAGATGACCCATTCCGTTTGATGGGCTTCGGTCACCGTGTTTACAAGAACTACGACCCACGTGCAACAGTAATGCGCGAAGCGTGTCACGAAGTGCTTAAAGAGCTAAACATCCAAGATCCACTACTAGACGTAGCGATGGAACTTGAGCGTATCGCTCTTTCTGATGAGTACTTTGTTTCTAAGAAGCTATACCCGAACGTAGATTTCTACTCAGGTATCATTCTGAAAGCAATCGGTATTCCAGTATCTATGTTTACAGTAATCTTCGCGATGTCTCGTACCATCGGTTGGATTGCTCACTGGAACGAAATGCACAGCGATCCGACGAACCGTATCGGTCGTCCTCGTCAGCTATATACTGGTGAAGAACAACGTGACTTTAAAGCACTTCACGAACGTGAATAGTTGCTATAAATCATAATGTTAAAAGGGGTTGATGTGAGAACATCAACCCCTTTTCTTTTGTACGCTCTCAACCCCGTCATCCTCAAGAATGCGAAGTGAACGAATAAAATAATATCGTCATCCCCAAGAACGAGGGACGAATGAGTTGGGGATCTCCTTAAGCGAGCAGATAAACTATACAGGTTACCTGCTCAATTCTAGAGAACGACGCATACACTCGACTCGTACCCCTTATCTCGCATCTGCTCTTAAACTGGGTTATCGATATCAATAAACTCAACATCCAAGCCATGTTCTTCCGCTAACCATTCACCTAACGCTTTTACACCGTATCGCTCAGTCGCGTGGTGGCCAGCAGCAAAATAATGAATGTCTTGCTCGCGTGCTGAGTAAGTAGTGCGCTCAGAAATTTCACCAGAAATAAAAGCATCAATGCCTTGAGAAGCCGCTAGCTCAATGTAGTCTTGACCACCACCAGTACACCAACCGACGGTCGTTATCATTTTGTCTTGGTTTTCTGGAGCGATATGCAGTGGTTTACGATTTAGAGCTTGATCGATTTTTGCTGCGAATTCAGTACCTGTCATTGGTGTTTTTAATCTACCAAACATAGCAACCGATTGTGGGTGCCCTTCCAAGCCACCTTCTACTTCAATATCAAGCAGTTCAGCGAGTTTGGCGTTGTTACCAAGTTCAGGATGGATATCGAGAGGTAAGTGATAACCCAAAAGGTTAATGTCATTCTTTATCAGAGTGCGAATGCGTTTGCCCTTCATGCCACGAATTGCCTCTGACTCACCTTTCCAAAAGAAACCGTGATGAACCAACAAAGCGTCAGCCTCTAGCTCAACCGCTTTATTAATCAAAGCTTGCGAAGCCGTAACACCAGTAACAATACGCTTGACTTCAGAAGCACCTTCGACTTGAAGGCCATTCGGACAGTAATCTTTAATCTGCTGTGGCTGCAGTTTTTCGTTAAGTAGCTTTTCTAATTGTAAGTTATTCATTTTTATTTCCAGCTTACCTTTATAATAACGTCGTTATATCAATTTACGGGTAGAATGTCGAAAGCCCTTCCACTCTGTTTCTAGAGAACAGATGCCTGAAGTTTACGAGGAACCGATGACTGAACTGCAACGCTTTTATCAATGGGTGATTAGCTCACCACCGCTACTAGAAATCAAGCCGCCCATTTCTGATCTCAGTGTATTCTCAAACCACCAAGCACTCGACGAGTCGCATACTTATGATGGAAACCCTAGATTAGGCTTCCTCTACCAACACTTATGTGAACAAGTCATCATGACTTCGGATAATTATTCAATCAAGTACGATGAGATTCAGATTAATGTTGAGGGACGAACACTTGGCGCAATCGACTTTATCCTGGAAGACACGAGCAGGCAAAAATTAGAACACTGGGAAGTGGCAATTAAGTTCTACCTACTTCATGAGCAAACATGGTTTGGTCCCAATTCTCACGACCAATTGGACAAGAAGCTCGATAGGATGCTCTGCCATCAACTTGGTATGTCCTCTTCAAGCGCTTTTATTGATCAGTATCCAGATATCGATGTCGACTCAAAACACCTTTTGATGCAAGGTCGCCTCTATACCAACCCATTTCTAGAACAAAACGTACCTACGGAGTGTTTGGGATACAACATTAACCCAAGCCAAGTAAACGGATTTTGGTGCTATCAAAATCAGGCTCACCAGATCACCGAAACACTCTATCCTCTAAGCAAAGAGCAATGGGCCGCTGGAACGGATGATTTCAGCGGTGAACCCATCGCCGAATTTGGTGATCGCTTCGTTCATGGGCAAACCAAGTCTGGTCAATTCTGGTTTGTGATGCCGCAAAGCTGGCCACACGGCTAATCCATTCGTCATGAACTGACTTAGTCTAGCCACTTACTCACAGACAAATAAAAAAGGGCTGATGCTTTCACATCAACCCTTCCATTATTTGCTTTATAACTCTATGAATCGTACTCGATTATAGACCTGCAGCGGCAAATACTTGGTTAACAATCTCTTGAGCTTCTGCTTCGATTGCTTTTAGGTGCTCTTCACCTTTAAAGCTTTCACAGTAGATCTTGTAGATGTCTTCAGTGCCTGATGGACGAGCAGCGAACCAACCGTTCTCAGTTGTCACTTTAAGGCCACCAATCGCAGCGCCATTACCAGGAGCATGCGTTAAACGAGCAGTAATCGCATCGCCAGCAAGCGTTTCAGCAGAAACCATCTCTGGAGAGAGCTTTTTCAGCACGTCTTTTTGTGCGCCATTTGCTACCGCTTGAATACGGTTGTACTTAGATTCACCGTGTTTAGCAGCCAGCTCTTCGTAGTACTCTTGTGGGTTCTTACCTGTAACGGCTGTGATCTCAGCCGCAAGTAGGCAAAGAATTAGACCATCTTTATCTGTTGACCAAGGCGTACCGTCTTTACGTAAGAAAGATGCACCTGCACTCTCTTCACCACCGAAACCAAACTGACCGTTGTAAAGGCCATCAACGAACCATTTGAAACCAACTGGCACTTCACAAAGTTCACGACCTAAGTCTGCTACTACACGGTCGATCAATGCGCTTGATACCAAAGTTTTACCAACAGCAACCTCTTTACCCCAACCTTCACGGTTACGGTATAGGTAATCGATACAAACCGCTAGGAAGTGGTTTGGGTTCATTAGGCCTTTAGGCGTAACAATGCCGTGGCGATCGTAATCAGGGTCGTTACCAAACGCTAGTGCGTATTCATCTTTAAGTGCAAGCAAACCTGCCATTGCGTATGGAGAAGAACAGTCCATACGAACTACGCCATCTTTATCTAGAGACATGAATTGGAATGAAGGGTCAACCGCTTCACTTACCAGAGTAAGATCTAGATTGTACGCTTTACCAATTTGACGCCAGTAATCAATACCGCTGCCACCCAGTGGATCAACACCAATCTTGATGTTTGCTTTCTGGATCGCTTCCATATCCACGACGTTAACCAAATCAGCGACGTATGGCGCGACTAGGTCAACTTCTTTTACTAGCTCAGACTGTTTAGCCTGTGCGATAGGCGTACGCTTAACACCTTGCATTTGCTCAGCAATGATCACGTTCGCACGGTCTTCAATCGCTTGAGTCAGTTCAGCTTCAGCTGGGCCACCGTGTGTCGGGTTGTATTTAATACCGCCGTCTTGAGGTGGGTTATGTGAAGGCGTGATAACAATGCCGTCGGCTTTTTTGTCATTCACTAGGTTGTGCGTAAGAATCGCGTGCGAGATACCAGGTGTTGGAGTAAAGCCGTTGTTTTCTTGAATAATAACTTCAACACCGTTCGCTACAAGCACTTCGATAACCGTAGAGAACGCAGGCTCAGATAGAGCGTGAGTATCTTTACCTAAGAAAAGAGGGCCAGTTGTACCTTGCTCGGCACGAACTTCAGCAACCGCTTGTGCAATTGCTAGAATGTGGTTTTCGTTAAATGTTGATTTGTCTGCTGTACCGCGGTGACCTGAAGTACCGAAAAGTACTTTATGATCTGGGTTCGTAGCATCCGGTTGCTGTAAGAAATAGTTAGCAACTAAAGCCGGGATATTATGAAGATCTTCCTGCTGAGCTTTCTGCCCAGCACGAGGGTGCATAGCCATTTTTCGACATCCTTATATATAAAATTTTAAAACAAAAAAACCTCATAATATCTTCTTATCCATGGATATTATGAGGTTTAAATCAGATTTCGTTAAATTGAACCTGTTACTTTTTCTATCAATTCTGCTTGGAAATTCATGCGGCTCATAAGCTGCTCAACCATCTGTCTTTTTCGGCTTGTATTGTTATTAGTAATAACCCAAAAAGGACTTTGTGGAATAGCTTTAGGCTTAGTCGTGTTGCCGTTTGCTAGCAACGTCGCTTCGTTATCTGCAAAGTAAACGCGCTTACGGCCTTTTACTTGAGTTGCTTCTGAAAAGCTTAAAGGGTCGATTTTATGCAGTGTTGATAACACAAGCATGAAACGATCAATGGCTTTCTTTAGTGATGCAAACTCATCTGATATTAGTAGTGAGCGCATTTCTTTAACGCCATCGAACTTCTCTGGAGTAAAGCCTACCTCTTTGCTAACAACGATACCTTTTGGCTCAACGATCTCTTCGATCGGAGCCATGCCTTGGCTATCAACCTGTAACAAGCGGCGCAGAATATCTGAAGCGCTTTCGCCAATACGTTCTGTCTGACCCGCAATAAAACGGTATAGGTCCTCATCAACCTCAATTGTTTTCATTCGCTTTTCACAATCTCAATGTTTAAACTCTGGGGGATTATAGCGAGATCCGCGCGGATACTCTACGTCAAACCCACCATGAATAAGATAAAAATGTCAGTACAGCTCAACTATAAAATTGAAGGTGAGGGTCACACCATTGTTTTGATCCATGGATTATTCGGTAATCTGGACAACCTTGGCTTGCTCGCTAGGGATCTAAAAGCCGATCATCAGGTACTTAGTATCGATCTCCGCAACCACGGTCAATCCTTCCATAGTGACACTCATAACTATCAAGCGATGGCACAAGACGTGGCTCAACTGCTGCATGATCTTAAGTCAGAAGACGTCACTGTGATTGGTCACTCGATGGGTGGCAAAGTAGCGATGGCACTGACACAACATCTTGCGCTGCATAAATTGATTGTCTTGGATATGGCTCCGGTCGCGTACACTCAGAGTCGCCACGACAACGTATTCGCAGGCCTGCAAGCCGTGATAGAAGAAGAGCCGACTTCACGCTCAGATGCACTCAAGGTTCTCGCAAAACATATCGAGATCGATGGCGTTCGCCAGTTTTTAACCAAATCTTTGTTCAAAACAGAGCAAGGCATCATGGAATGGCGCTTCAATGTTGCTTCGTTATTGAGCAACTACCCACATATTATTGGTTGGGAACCGATCGAGAAAACCTCGGTCAAAACCTTGCTCATTAAAGGTGGGGATTCAGATTACCTCACCGCAGAACATCAAGCAGCCGTTCAGCAGCAATTTTCTAACGCAAAAGCGCATGTCATTGCCAACACAGGTCACTGGCTGCATGCTGAAAAACCAGCAGAAGTACTTAGAGCAATTAGAAAATTCATCGCTTAACTGCGCTTTTTCGTGCAGATAAATGAGAGCTGTGTAATTACTGCAGATTAACTTTATCTCACAACAGTGATATAGTGCGCCCAAGCAAAATTGGTATATAAGGTTCCCATGCTTTACGACTACATGAACATCATCGAATCTGTTGGTTTAGATCTCCTGTTTGCCGCGATTTTCTTTTTAATCGGTATGGCAATTAAGGACGTTCTCAAGCAGGGAAATGTTCCTCCATTTGGTCGTCGCATCGTATGGTTAGTACTTTTCCTTGGCTGTGCGGGTTTTATCGCCAAAGGGATAATCCAACTAAGCTGGGAAGGAACTGGGATCTAACGATTCTCTTCCGAACTTTATTACACCGACAACAGACAAAATGAAAGGTAATGATTCTATGGCAAGTGTAGGTCTCTTCTTTGGTAGCGATACAGGTAACACTGAAGCTGTTGCTAAGATGATTCAAAAGCAATTGAGCAAACAGCTCGTTCACGTTCAAGACATTGCAAAAAGCAGCAAAGAAGATATCGATAACTTCGATCTACTGCTGCTTGGTATCCCTACGTGGTACTACGGCGAAGCACAATGTGATTGGGATGACTTTTTCCCAGAGCTAGAAGCTATTGATTTCTCAACTAAGCTTGTTGCTATCTTTGGTTGTGGCGACCAAGAAGATTACGCAGAATACTTCTGTGATGCTATGGGTACTATCCGTGACATCGTTGAAGCGAAAGGCGGTACTATCCTAGGTCACACATCAACTGAAGGCTACGAATTCGAAGCATCGAAAGGTTTAGTTGAAGGCGATGACAGCCAATTCGTTGGTCTATGTATCGATGAAGACCGTCAACCTGAGCTAACTGATGAGCGCGTATCTAACTGGGTTAAACAAATCCACGAAGAGATGTGCCTAGCAGAGCTAGAAGACTAATTCTCTAGTGGTTGTTAATTGTTACAGTTAATAACCATTATGTAGATATGAAAAAACCTCCTTATAGGAGGTTTTTTGCTATTTAAAATCTATTAATTAGCACTCAGCCTCTAATGCTTCATCATCATCTCTAAATTGCGGCTTCTTTCTTACATAGAGGGTGCGTTGAATTTCTGAAACCACATTACCCTGCTTATCTTTCACGTGAATAATAAATTCGGGGAAACACTTTTCACCGAGTTGCGTCTGACGATAGATATCGTCAAGCTGCCCTTGCCTTATCTCAAAATCTGCATACAAGTCCGATTGCCCCGGCTTGATGAAGTTAATGCTCGCTTCTTTATCCCAAACATAATATCGTTCACCTAAAATTCCCATTAACATCAATGAGTAAACGGGATCGGTAAGAGAAAAGATACTGCCGCCATATTGAGTACGATTGGCGTTCTTATTCCACCAGCGTAGCTTAAGTACTGTCTTAACAACCCTAAAGTCAGTGCTAATGTGGGCTATTCGAATACCCGCTCCCCAAAAGGGAGGCCAAATATTAAGAGCAAATTTTACAATGTTGGGTTTATATATTTTTGCGAGTTGCTTATTCATAACAACATTCCATGTTCATATCAGAAACACCGTCACCTTGACTGGTCGTACCTCCACTATAAGTGAGATACTTCCAATTTACAAAACAGATTGTGATGTCAGTAAGTAACCCTTTGAAGTTCGTGGTTTATTGTTATGCCTGACTAAACTATAATGGTATTAATATTGAATTCTGTTAATTGCTGCAGATCATCAACAGGAAAGTATATGTCAGACAATAATCAAGCGCTAAAAGATGCAGGTCTTAAAGTGACCCTTCCACGGCTCAAAATTTTAGAAGTATTACAACAGCCAGACTGCCAACATATTAGTGCTGAAGATTTATATAAGAAGCTGATCGACCTAGGTGAAGAAATCGGTCTTGCAACCGTTTATCGAGTACTTAACCAATTCGATGACGCTGGCATTGTAACTCGTCACCACTTCGAAGGCGGCAAGTCTGTATTTGAACTTTCTACACAGCACCACCACGACCACCTTGTATGTTTAGATTGTGGCGAAGTGATCGAATTCTCTGATGACATCATCGAAGAAAGACAGAAAGAGATTGCTCAGCGTTACAACGTGCAACTAACAAACCACAGTTTGTACTTGTACGGCAAAAGCATTAACGGAGATTGCAAAGGCAATCCAGACGCGCATAAAGCGAAGTAGTAATACAGAACGCTGGCTTAGGCCGGCGTTTTTTATATAGGGCATCATAAAGTATCCATGAAAAGAATCCCGCTAGTTAAGGCTTTTACTTTAATTGAGATGTTGGTTGTTGTAGTGATTATTGCAGTGCTTGCTATTGTTGCCCTTCCCCGTTTTCTTAACATTCAAACCGATGGCCGTATCGCTCTGTTTGACGCTGCTCAATCTCAATTTCAAACTGCGATCACGTTTGCTCACAGTAAATGGCTGGTCAGCGGCGGCGGCAACGCTGAAATGAATGACATGCCAGGTTTTGGGGAAGACGGAGACGGCAATGCTCAATTGGACATAAATGACGTCGGCTACCCACTCGGCGTCGATAAAGGCAACCCTATGGGGCAGCCTTACAACATAGGTCAAGGTGACCAAGGGTGTGTGTCAATATGGAATGCCATTATGACAACCGACCTGACCGCTACTACAGACCCGAACCAGTCCAACAATTTTGATTTTATTACCCGCCGTCAAAACCATAGTTTTGTTGCCAAAGACGGTACTCCTCAAAACAAACTCGCGCTTTGCTACTTCATCTACACTGGAGTCGATTTCGACAGCGATCCTGGTAATGCAGGTTATGTTTTCTGGTACAACTCACGCACGGGTGAAGTAACCCAACAAGACCCTAATAATCCCTAAAACTCTGGCTCTAGTGCTTAAAACGCTAGTTGGTCACTAGAAACACCTTGGTAATCAAATTTAAGACACAAAAAAACCGGCTCTAAGCCGGTTTTTTATTGGGTCGTTTTTAACAAACTAAATACTCAAGCATTAAGCTTCAGTTTTACCCCATGTGTCACGTAGACCAACCGTGCGGTTGAAGACTAGTGCATCTGCTTTAGAGTCTTTCGAATCCACACAGAAGTAACCTGTACGTTCAAACTGGTACGCTTGCTCTGCCACACCTTCTGCTAAGCTAGGTTCAACAAAACCATTTAGCGTAACAAGAGATTCAGGGTTTAGCGTTGCAGCGAAGTCATCAGCAGCGGCTGGGTTTGGCACTGTGAATAGACGATCGTACAAACGAATCTCAGCAGGCAGTGCTTTATCAGCAGATACCCAGTGGATAACGCCTTTCACTTTGCGGCCATCTGCAGGGTTCTTACCCAATGTTTCATTGTCGTAAGAACAGAAGATAGTCGTAATGTTGCCTTCTGCATCTTTTTCGATACGTTCAGCTTTGATCACGTAAGCACCACGCAGGCGAACTTCTTTACCTAGAACCAAACGCTTGTACTTTTTGTTTGCTTCTTCACGGAAGTCGTCACGTTCGATCCAAACTTCGCGTGTAAATGGTACTTCACGAGTGCCCATTTCTGGCTTGTTTGGGTGATTTGCAACCGTTAACGTTTCTACTGTATCTGCTTCGTAGTTTTCGATAACGATCTTAACTGGATCCAGAACAGCCATTGCACGAGGTGCATTTTCGTTCAGATCATCACGGATGCAAGATTCAAGTGAACCGAACTCAATCATGTTCTCTTGCTTAGTTACACCAATACGCTTACAGAATTCACGAATCGAGCTTGAAGTAAAACCACGACGACGTAGGCCAGAAATAGTAGGCATGCGTGGGTCATCCCAACCTTGAACTAGGTTTTCAACCACAAGTTGGTTCAGCTTACGCTTAGACATCACTGTATATTCAAGATTCAGGCGGCTAAACTCGTACTGACGAGGTTGGCAGTCAATCGTGATGTTATCTAGAACCCAATCGTACAAACGACGGTTATCTTGGAATTCAAGCGTACAGATAGAGTGCGTAATACCTTCCAACGCATCAGAGATACAGTGAGTAAAGTCGTACATTGGGTAAATGCACCACTTGTCAGCCGTTTGATGGTGGTGAGCAAAACGAACACGGTAGATAACAGGATCGCGCATAACCATGAACGAAGAGCTCATGTCGATCTTAGCACGTAGACACGCTTTACCTTCTTCGAAGCCACCGTCACGCATTTTTTCAAACAACGCTAGGTTCTCTTCTGGGCTGCGGTCACGGTATGGGCTCGCTTTACCTGGCTCTTTTAGCGTGCCACGGTACTCACGGATTTGATCAGGACTTAGCTCGTCAACATACGCTAAGCCTTTATTAATTAATTCCACAGCATAAGCGTAAAGCGTATCGAAGTAGTTTGATGAGTAGCAAATATCACCAGACCATTCGAAGCCTAACCAGCTTACATCATTCTTAATTGACTCAACGTATTCAACGTCTTCTTTTTCAGGGTTTGTATCATCGAAACGAAGATTACATTGTCCCTGGTAGTCCTGAGCAATACCAAAGTTCAAGCAAATAGATTTAGCGTGACCAATGTGCAGGTAGCCATTTGGCTCCGGCGGGAAACGAGTATGCACGCTACTGTGTGTACCATCCGCTAAATCTTTATCAATAATTTGGCGAATGAAATTCGATGGACGAGCCTCAGCTTCACTCATCTATAGCACCTCTATGTATTTAGTATTGTCAGAGAAAGTTATCTTTCGTCCCCAAGAAAACGGTCGCTTATGGCGCCAGTCAAAGATAGAAAGATCATTGTTGCTAATCATCCACAATTCTTAGCCTTTGCACAATAAGAACCGTCCGTTAATTGCGATTATTTCTGCTATTCGATGAAGAATAGAACGAACCGTGTTCGCTGGTCTTAAACTGCAGGCACAAAAAAGCCTCCCGTGTGGGAGGCTTTCAATTTGACACTTACTTAAGAGTAACTTTACGTCTTAATTAAGTACTTCCCTTACTGTGGAAGTTTTACATCAGATAGGTCTTCGCCTGCACCAATAGCTTTCATTTCGCCAGCTACGATTTCAGCTAGTGGGCCTAGGATAACCTGTAGGTTGTTTTCACCTAGTTTAACCACACCTTTAGCACCAAGTTTCTTAAGAACAACTTCATCTGCAACAGAGCGGTCTTTAAGAGTTAGACGTAGACGAGTGATACAAGCGTCGATTGAAGTTAGGTTGTCGTGACCACCTAGAGCTTTCAGGTATTGACGTGCAAGGTCGCCCTTTGGTGCTTCGCCAGCAGGAGCTGCAACAGCTTCGTCATCATCTTCACGACCTGGCGATTTCAAGTTGAAAGCGCGGATTGCGAAAGAGAAAGTGAAGAAGTATAGAGCACCGAAGCCAAGACCGATTAGTAGTAGTACGAATGGTTTAGTTGCTAGACCCCAGTTCAATACGAAGTCGATAAGACCAGCAGAGAAACCGAAACCGTGCAGAGTACCAAACATGTTAGCAACTACTAGAGACAAACCTGTAAATACAGCGTGCATTGCGTATAGAGCAGGAGCTAGGAATACGAACATGAATTCTAGCGGCTCTGTGATACCTGTTAGGAATGAACAGAATGCAACTGAGAATAGTGCGCCACCAACTTGGCTACGTTTTTCAGCAGGAGCAGCTAGGTACATTGCAAGTGCAGCACCTGGTAGACCGAACATCATTACTGGGAAGAAACCGTTCATGAATACGCCAGCGCCTTTATCGCCGCCGAAGAAACGGTGTAGGTCGCCAGATTTAACTGTTTCAGTTACTTCTTTAACAGTTGCAACAATTTCTGGGTTAACTGAGTTAGCAAATTCAAATGTGTACTCTTGACCAACAACTAAAGTTTTAGCTAGTGCAGGGTCAACACAAAGTTGAGAGAAGCCTTCTGCAGCAACTACGATCTCTTGACAAGAGCCCATACCGAACCAGAAGTACGAGTTCAGTACATGGTGTAGACCTACTGGGATAAGTGCACGGTTAAGAGTACCGTAAACAAATTGACCGATAGCGCCAGACGTTGAAACTGCGTGAGCAAGTGCATCTAGACCAGATTGAACAGCAGGCCATACAACACCAAAGATTGCGCCAGCAACTAGAGCAAATAGACCAGCCATAATAGGAACTAGACGTTTGCCAGAGAAGAATGCTAGCCACTCTGGAAGACGAGTCGCGTGGAATGCATTGTAAGAGTGACCTGCGATGATACCTGCAAAGATACCGCCGAAGAATGACATATTTACACTAGCATCGATGTTTGTTGCGGTTGCTGTCAGAACAAAGTAAGCAACTGCACCAGCAAGACCTGCTGCGCCGTTACCGTCTTTAGAAAGACCAATAGCTATACCCAAACCAAACAATAATGGTAGTTGACTGAAGATTGCGTTACCAGCAGATGCCATGAATGCGATATCGAGTAAGTCTGGTTGACCCAGACGTAGCAGCAATGCCGCAATCGGAAGCGTTGCGATTGGTAGCATTAACGCCTTACCAAGCTTCTGCGCATATCCTAGAATATTCACCAGTTGTTTCCCCCTATAGGATTTTTTAGAATTCGTTTGAGAAACTTATTTTAGTCGCTCAATTTAGTCCTATTCAGTGTATTCAATTAATTTTGCTCCGCAAATTAAAACCTTACCATTTGTGATCCTAATCACCAGTTTTTACCAAATCCAGAGGTTTTTGCTAGCGAGATCATAAAACTTATTTTATCATTAAAAAAAACGAATATTTATGGATAAAATCCAAATCTAATCATTAGGCAAAAAGATGGTAACTCCGGGCTTATAGAGCACCGTGAATAATCATTATTGATGGACCTAAATGTATAATAAAAATCAATTGTTCATATGTTTTTCAACAACTTAAATCGCTTCTCATTTTGAAGCCGTTTGCCCATAAAAGATAAATCGTTACGTAAATGATGCTCGCAAACTAAGTCCGCATTTAGGTAACGAACGAATTTAAAAGATCTCACGAAATAAGGATTAGCTGACTATGTACGCGCTAAGTAACTGTAAAATTTACACTGGTAGTGATGTTCTAACCGATCATGCTGTTGTAATCGAAAACGAACTGATCAAAAAAGTCTGTCCTATCTCTGAATTGCCAGAAGGAATCGAGCTTCGCGACCTAGACGGAGCAAACCTAAGCCCAGGTTTCATTGACCTACAACTGAATGGTTGTGGCGGTGTAATGCTTAACGATGAGATCACTGCAGAAACCATGCAGATCATGCACAAAGCAAACCTGAAATCTGGCTGTACTAGCTTCCTACCAACGCTTATCACCTCTTCAGACGAAGATATGCGTGCGGTTATTACGGCAGCTCGTGAATACCATAACCAGTACCAAAACCAATCTTTAGGTCTGCACCTTGAAGGCCCTTACCTAAACGTTGCGAAAAAAGGCATCCATAGCGTCGATCACATTCGTAAATCTGACAACGAAATGATTGAGCTTATCTGTGAGAACCGTGACCTTGTTGCAAAAGTAACATTGGCTCCAGAGCTTAACGACCCTGAACACATCGAACGCCTGCACAAAGCTGGCGTTGTCGTTTCTATCGGCCACACCAACGCAACTTACGCAGAAGCGCGTCAAGGTTTCGAATCTGGTATCACGTTCGCCACTCACCTGTTCAATGCAATGACGCCGATGGTTGGTCGTGAGCCTGGCGTTGTTGGCGCGATTTACGATACTCCTGAGGTTTACGCTGGCATTATTGCCGACGGCTTCCACGTTGATTACGCAAACATCAGAATTGCGCATAAAATCAAGGGAGAAAAGTTGGTATTAGTGACGGATGCCACAGCTCCTGCAGGTGCTGACATGGAATACTTTATTTTTGTCGGTAAGAAAGTATATTACCGTGATGGTAAGTGTGTTGATGAAAACGGCACACTGGGCGGCTCAGCTCTGACTATGATTGAAGCAGTTCAGAATACAGTTGAGCACGCTGGTATCGCTTTAGACGAAGCTCTTCGCATGGCTACGCTATACCCAGCTACGGCTATCGGTGTAGAAAGCAAGCTAGGTCGAATCAAAAAAGGCATGGTTGCAAACCTAGCTGTATTTGACCGAGACTTTAACGTTAAAGCGACTGTTGTTAACGGACAATACGAGCACAATTAAGTATGAATGGCGGACAAATAGGTAACGTAGACTTAGTTAAACAACTAAACAGTGCGGCGGTATACCGACTTATAGACCAACAGGGGCCTATCAGTCGTATACAAGTGGCTGATGTAAGCCAACTCGCACCGGCAAGTGTTACAAAAATTACCCGCCAACTTTTAGAGCGCGGCCTAATTAAAGAGGTTGCGCAGCAAGCGTCTACTGGCGGTAGACGCGCTATCTCCCTAACCACAGAAGTAGAGCCTTTTCATTCTGTTGCTGTGCGTTTGGGTCGAGACTACATTCAAATAAGCCTGCATGACCTTGGTGGTCGTGAATTGGCTTTCCAACAGCAAGACCTGAATTATTCAGACCAATCAGACCTTACCCAAGGCTTGGTCAATAACCTCAAAGCTTTCATTGCTGAGCATCAACCAAAGATCGATCAACTGATTGCTATTGGTGTCACGCTTCCAGGCTTGGTTAACCCAACGACCGGTGTTGTTGAGTACATGCCGAATACCGACATCGATAACCTCGCATTAAGCGACATTATTCGCGATACATTCCATGTTGCTTGTTTTGTTGGTAACGATGTTCGTGGAATGGCGCTTGCTGAGCACTACTTCGGTGCAAGTAAAGATAGCCAAGATTCTATTTTGGTCAGTGTTCACCGTGGTACAGGTGCAGGCATTATCGTTAATGGTCAGGTTTTCCTAGGTCATAACCGTAATGTGGGTGAAATTGGTCATATCCAAATTGATCCGCTAGGCGAGCAATGCCAATGTGGTAACTTCGGCTGTCTTGAAACAGTAGCGGCAAACCCAGCTATCGTTGAACGCGTGCAGAAGCTGATTAAACAAGGCTATGAGTCTTCTTTAACAGAGCTTGAGCATATTACGATTCAAGACGTTTGTGACCACGCGATTAATGGTGATGAGCTAGCCAAGCAAAGCTTAGTTCGAGTAGGAAACCAGTTAGGTAAGGCTATCGCGATGACGATTAACTTATTTAACCCTCAAAAAGTTATCATTGCTGGTGATATTACCAAGGCACAAGAGATTGTTTTTCCTGCAATTAAGCGCAATGTAGAGAATCAGTCGTTAACGACTTTCCATAGCGGCCTGCCTATTGTAGCATCACAGATCGATAAACATCCTACGATGGGAGCTTTTGCTATGATTAAGCGCGCCATGCTTAACGGCGTGTTACTGCAGAAGCTTCTCGAAGACTAGAGAAAACAATTCTGATTTTCCGCGGGCCGTGTTTGTATAAACACGGCCCGTTTTTTTAAGCTAGGGAACTACAACAACAAGTTATGGAACTTATATTAATATCCACTGCGTTTATCGCAGGATTTATTGCTTTAAAGTGTCACCTTCCCCCATTAGTTGGTTTTTTGGTTGCAGGCTTTGGGCTTTTTGCCTTTGGCTTTGAAACCAATGACACCATCATTACTTTAGCTGACCTTGGTGTCACGCTGCTTCTATTTACTATCGGCTTAAAGCTCGATATCAAAACCCTATTCTCTAAAGAGATCTGGGCTGGCGCGACAATCCACAACCTTTTGTCCACTCTGTTTTTCGCCGTCGCCCTGTTTGGCTTTAAGTTCTTAGGTATTTCATCGCTAGCTGCCATGTCGGTAGAACAGATCGTTCTGCTCGGTTTTGCTCTTTCATTCTCTAGTACTGTATTTGCGGTTAAGACTCTGCAAGAGAAAGGCGAAATGAATGCGACCTACGGAACGTTAGCGATTGGTATCTTGGTCATGCAGGATATCTTCGCCGTAGTATTCTTAACGGCTTCTACGGGCAAAATACCTGAGTGGTATGCAATTGCTCTGTTTGCCCTACCCTTATTACGCCCACTGTTCTACAAAGTGCTCGATTGGGTTGGTCACGGTGAGATGCTGGTTCTTTCCGGCATCTTCTTCGCATTAGTCGTCGGTGCTGGTTTATTCCATTTGGTTGGTGTGAAACCAGATTTGGGGGCTCTTGTTCTAGGTATGTTACTTGCTGGTCACCCAAAAGCCTCAGAATTATCAAAGTCGCTGTTTAACCTTAAAGAACTTTTCCTTGTCTGTTTCTTCTTGAATATTGGTCTGTCAGAGCAACCAACCATTCAAGGCTTTATGCTCGCAATCTTGTTCTTGCTGATGCTGCCAGTGAAAGGTGTTCTCTACTTCTTGGTACTCAACCGCTTCAAGTTCCGTGTTCGAACGTCTCTACTTGCCTCGCTATCACTGTTTAACTATAGCGAGTTTGGCCTCATCGTTGGTGGTCTCGCCTTCAAGATGGGTTGGATGTCGGGTGATATCTTAGTTGCCGTTGCCATTGCAGTTTCACTGTCTTTTCTAATCGCTGCTCCTTTAAACCGAGCTGGTCATAAGCTTTATCAGCAGTCAGGTAAATGGCTAAAAGAGCATGCGTCAGAAAAGCTTCACCGACGTGATAAGCGAATTGACCCTGGTCGTGCCCAAGTGCTTATTCTAGGTATGGGCCGAATTGGTACCGGTGCTTATGACGAATTACGTACTCGCTATGGCAAGGTCAGCCTAGGTGTAGAAGTGCGTGAAGAAGCCGCGCACAACCACAGAAGCCAAGGCAGAAACGTGATTTCTGGCGACGCGACTGACCCAGATTTCTGGGAGCGAATTCTAGATACAGCAAACGTAAAGCTGGTGATTTTGGCAATGCCTCACCACCAAGGTAATCAAACCGCTTTAGAACAATTAAAGTCACGTAACTTTAAAGGCCAAATTGCGGCTATTGCTGAATATCCCGATCAACTCGAAACACTGAAAGAGAATGGCGTTGATGCGGCATTTAACATTTACAGCGAGGCTGGTAGTGGTTTTGCTCGCCACGTTTGCGAACAGTTAAATCCAAATATCAATAAAATCTAGTATTAGACAGTGTTCAACTAAACCTCTCAAAACTGCCAATTTTTCGCACTTTTGAGAGGTTTTTGTTTAAAAAACCAACCGCAATTAAACATCACACACCAAAAGCACATAAAAATTAGATAATTTCTAACAGAACACCCTTTATATTATTTTTTTGCTCACATCCGGTTGCTTTTTTTAGCCAGAATGGCAAATTGAATGCAGTTGATTTGGAAATTATTTAAGAGGAAGTTCTATGTGTTCAGTATTTGGCATTCTCGACATTAAAAGTGATGCCGCAACACTTCGCCCTATTGCTTTAGAAATGTCTAAGAAGCTTCGTCACCGTGGTCCAGACTGGTCTGGTATCTATGCTGGTGAAAAAGCAATCCTTGCTCATGAACGTCTTGCTATTGTTGGCTTGAACAGTGGTGCTCAACCACTATACAGTCAAGACAAAAAGCACATTCTTGCAGTAAACGGTGAAATTTATAACCACAAAGAACTTCGTGCACGCTATGAAGATAAGTACCAGTTCCAGACTGATTCTGACTGTGAAGTTATCCTAGCGCTATACCAAGAGATGGGTGCAGACCTTCTAGAAGAGCTTAACGGTATTTTCGCATTCGTTTTATACGACGAAGAGAAAGACGAGTACCTAGTGGGCCGCGACCATATTGGTATCATCCCGCTTTACCAAGGTTACGATGAGCACGGCAACTACTACGTGGCTTCAGAGATGAAAGCATTGGTTGAAGTATGTAAGACGATCAGTGAATTCCCTCCAGGTAGCTTCTACTCTTCGAAAGATGCTGAACCTCAACGCTACTACATCCGCGATTGGAACGAGTACGCTGCGGTACAAGGCAACAGCACAAGCAAAGAAGAACTGACTGAAGCGCTAGAAGCAGCCGTTAAACGTCAACTAATGACTGACGTTCCTTACGGTGTACTTCTATCTGGTGGCCTGGATTCATCAATTACTTCAGCAGTTGCAAAACGCTTTGCGGCAATGCGTATCGAAGATGATGAGCAATCTGAAGCTTGGTGGCCACAACTGCACTCGTTCGCTGTTGGTCTTGAAGGCGCACCAGACCTTATCGCTGCTCGTGAAGTTGCGGACAAGATCGGAACTGTGCACCATGAGATGACTTACACTATTCAGGAAGGCCTAGACGCAATCCGTGACGTTATCTACCATATCGAAACTTACGATGTAACGACGATTCGTGCATCAACGCCAATGTACTTGCTGGCTCGTAAGATCAAAGCGATGGGCATCAAGATGGTACTTTCAGGTGAAGGTGCTGATGAAATCTTTGGTGGTTACCTGTACTTCCATAAAGCGCCAAACGCGAAAGAGTTCCACGAAGAGACAGTACGTAAACTGCTTGCTCTAAGCATGTTCGACTGTGCTCGTGCAAACAAATCGCTAGCGGCATGGGGTGTTGAAGGCCGTGTACCATTCTTGGATAAAGAGTTCATCGATGTCGCAATGCGTCTGAACCCTGAAGATAAGATGTGCGGTAACGGTAAGATGGAGAAACACATCCTGCGTGAGTGTTTTGAAGACTACCTACCAGATTCAATCGCATGGCGTCAAAAAGAGCAGTTCTCTGATGGTGTTGGCTACGATTGGATTGATACATTGAAAGCAACGGCTGAAGCAAAAGTAACGGATCAACAAATGGAAGCTGCTAAGTTCCGTTTCCCTTACAACACGCCAACAACCAAAGAAGGTTATGCTTACCGTGAAATCTTTGAGGAGCTATTCCCTCTAGAATCTGCGGCAGAGTGTGTACCTGGTGGTCCTTCAGTTGCTTGTTCATCAGCGAAAGCGATTGAGTGGGATGAGTCATTCAAAAACTGTGTCGACCCATCAGGCCGTGCAGTACAAGCCGTTCACAACGATGCTTACAACGCTTAGAGCGTTTTGAACAAATCCTAAAGACTAAAAAAGGCGCATTATGCGCCTTTTGTTTTAAGCCTATTTTTATTACTGCAGTTATGCGCGAGCTTGTAGTGCTTCGTTCTCAATACTGATTGGAACGACTTGGCTGATCATTTTCACCAGCATAATCGATCGAGCCTCACCGTCTTTCTGATCGAAAATAGCTTCAACCCCAGCAAATTGGCCACTCTGAATCTTAACTACCTGTCCAGATTCAAACTCAACACAACAATCTTCCACTTCGTTACTGCAGCACTTCTCAAACTCTTTAAGTTCAAACACCAAGTCTCCTTGGACCTCGTGCGGCAGTGAACCGAACTTAATAAAGTCCACAACGCCACGTGTTGAACGAACGGTCGTGAAGCTAGGACCTTGCTCATAGTCGAAGCGAACAAAGATGTAAGACGGAAACAGCGGTTCTTTGACCTGCTTTTCTTTCCCTCTCACCACCTTTTCGACTTCTATTTGAGGGTAAAAGCACTCTACCCCCTGATTCTCTAAGTGCTGCTGAGCGCGTTTTTGATCACCACGCTTACAGTAAAGCAAATACCAACGTTTCATTTGACTAGCCATTTTATATTTTTAGATATTTTACCACATGCCTAAAACGGTTAAATCACCATTAATAAAATGAATCGTTGCTAACGAAAAATAATGCGTAGCAGACCAATTTATCAACAAAAAGTTATAGGTGTCGGAGTGGTTAAGCATTGTACAGAGATCATTTAGAGATCAAAAGACTCATTGTTGTAAGCATATGTATGCCCCAGCTAATGCGCATGCCACTCCCTTAAAACTCAAAATGATACACCAGAGCAATATATCTAAAGATTTCAATTCAACACAACTTTAATGAAGGTTATTAACCAACCAACTCAAATCTGGAAAATTAGTTTGCAGCACATCTAAAATGGGCAACATTAAAAATAAAGATATTTAATATCAACATCTTAGTTAAACCAAGTTGTCGTGACCATAAAATAAGTCTATTGCAGACTTTTATCCCACTGTGTATACATGAATGACTATAAAATCTTTTAATACCTGAAATTAGTAAAACTTATGCCAAGCAACCACAACATCTTTGGCCACCCTAGAGGCCTATTTCTACTTTTTAGCACAGAGCTATGGGAACGTTTCTCTTACTATGCGATGCGTGCCATCCTTGTCTTATTTTTGACTGACACTACCCTCAACGGTGGACTGGGTTGGTCAACGAAAGACGCACTCGATCTCTACGGTATTTACACCGGCTTAGTCTACATCACACCATTAATTGGTGGCTGGATTGCCGATAACTACCTAGGTCAGCGTAAATCAATTATGATTGGCGGTGTATTGATGGCACTTGGCCAATTTACAATGGCTCTACCTAACGGCTTCATCGGTTTAGACCAAGTGAACGCGCTGTACCTTGGTTTAGCACTGCTAATCAGTGGTAACGGTATGTTTAAGCCGAACATCTCAACCATGGTTGGCGATCTGTACCAAGAAGGCGATAACCGCCGTGACGGTGCTTTCACCATTTTCTACATGGGCATCAACTTAGGTGCGCTGCTTGGTGGCTTAATTTCAGGTGCTGCTGTCGATTCATTCGGTTGGAAAGCAGGTTTCCTAGCCGCTGGTATTGGTATGGTTATTAGCTTGATCATGCAAGTGACAATGGCTCAGTCTTGGTTGGGCAACATCGGTTCTGTACCTGCTGCTGCAAGAGCGAAAGCACTAAACAAATCTAAAGAAAAAGCGCCACTGACCAAAGAAGAGTTCGACAGACTAAAAGTGATTCTTATCATGGGTCTGTTCGTGATTGTTTTCTGGGCGGGCTTTGAACAAGCTGGCGGCCTAATGAACATCTACACTCAACAATATACTGACCGTATGATTGGTGGCTTTGAAGTTCCTGCTGCGTGGTTCCAATCTTTGAACCCATTCTTCATCATTACACTTGCTCCAATCATTGCTGCGTTCTGGGTGAAACTGGGTAAGCGTGAACCCAACTCTCCTGTTAAGTTTGCAATGGCATTGTTCTTCTTAGCACTGGGCTTTGTGTGCATGATAGGCGCGGTAATGGAGCAAGGCGGTGACCTAACCGTGAAAACATCAATGCTATGGCTAGTCGGTGCTTTCTTCTTCCATACCCTTGGTGAGCTTTGTCTATCGCCTATTGGCCTGTCGTTGGTCACTAAGTTAGCTCCGCTTCGCCTAGCATCATTGATGATGGGTGCATGGTTTGGCTTCAATGCGGTGGCAAACTACGTGGCAGGCCTGGTCGGTTCTCACGTTGGTGAGCTTGGTGCTATGTCAATCTTCAGTGGTATTGCTATCACAGCAACGGTGAGTGCCATATTACTGCTGCTTTGTGCTGGTAAGCTTGTATCATGGATGCATGGTGTAGAAACCAACATGACGCTTGAAGCAGAACCAAAAGCAGAAACTTCGGTCGCTTAATAGCTAGATCGATTTCAAGAAGAAACATCAAGATCAAAAAGGGCTGCTCAATGAGCAGCCCTTTTGTTATCTATTCAATCGCCATATCAGTTAGCGATGAAGCGCCACTAGTTCAGCCATCATGTCGATGTGTGAGTCTCTGTCGTTCAGACACATAATGTAGCTAAAGTCCGAACCACCAGCGTCAATGAACGTCTCTTTACACTGGTCTGAAATCTCTTCCAACGTTTCCAAACAGTCAACCGAAAAGGCAGGTGCCATGATGTCGATCTTCTTGATGCCTTTACTCGGCAGTGACTCAAGTGTCTCGTCAGTGTATGGCTTCAACCACTCTTCTCGACCAAATCGCGATTGGTATGTCATGGTGATATCGTCCGCTAACAAACCTAACTCTGCCGCAAGCAGCTTTGTTGTCGCTTCACAATGCTGAGGGTAGATATCGCCTTCATCAGCCAGTCGCTTCGGAATACCGTGGAAAGAACACACTAAATGATCGGCTCTGCCATTTTTATCCCAATGACTGCGGACGCTTTCAGCCAATGCTTTTGCATAGCTTGGGTGCGCGTAGTAGTCGCGAATAAAGCGATAGCTCGGGATAACTGGCATCTGCTTAAAGGCTTTGGTCAAACCATCAGAAACCGCTGCTGTGGTTGTGCCAGAGTACTGCGGATACAGAGGCAGTACGATGATGTCCTCAACGCCCTGCTCCATCAGTTGCTCAACACCAGTCTTTAGGCTTGGGTTGCCATAGGTCATACCCAGTGCAACAGGCATCTCTAGTTTTTTCTGGAGCTTTTCAGCTTGTCTTTGAGAGTACACAAGCAGTGGTGAGCCCTCATCCATCCAGACAGACTGATACAGCTTAGCAACTTTAGGCGAGCGAATCGGTAAAATCACGCCATGTAATATAGGACACCAAAGCCAACGCGTTAGGTTTACAACTCGCTTGTCGTGTAAGAATTCACTCAAAAATCGACGAACGCCAGCGGGGGTCGCCGCATCTGGCGTTCCTAAGTTCACCAGTAAAACGCCCTGCTTTTTATTATTTTCCATAGATACCTGAGACCAATATGTGATTTTCTGGAAAGTAATATACTAATCTGCATAAGTTTAAGATCATTGCGCCTCAATGAAAGTCTGAATAATCATTCTTCATATGAGATACACAACATCCACTCTCAATTGCTAGCCACTGCCGTCGGGTCTGAACCGTTCTGAATCATGTGCAATCAAGTTATATAGATTGGTATCGTACTAAAAATTGAAACAAAAAAAGCGACCCTTAAGGTCGCTTCCAATATATCAAATTCTAAAACTGGCTGTTAGCCAATTATGCTAGTGCTTTCTCAAGTTCTGCACTAACTTCAGCAACTTGCTTAGTACCGTCAAACTTAAGGTACTGAGTGTTACCTGCTTCAGCTTCTTTACCGTAGTAAGAGATTAGCGGAGCTGTTTGATCGTGGTATACACCTAGACGTGCACGAACTGTTTCTTCTTTGTCGTCATCACGTACCACTAGGTCTTCACCCGTTACGTCATCTTTACCTTCTTCTTTAGGCGGATTGTACACAGTGTGGTATGTACGACCAGAAGGAAGGTGAGCACGACGACCAGCCATACGCTCAACAATCACATCGTCAGCTACGTCAAATTCAACAACGTAATCAACAGCGATGCCCATTTCTTTTAGGCCATCAGCTTGTGGGATTGTGCGTGGGAAACCGTCTAGTAGGAAACCTTTCTCACAGTCATCTTGAGCGATACGCTCTTTGATAAGACCAAGGATAATTTCATCAGAAACTAGCTGACCAGCGTCGATTACTGATTTTGCTTGCTTACCAAGCTCAGTACCCGCTTTGATAGCAGCACGTAGCATGTCACCAGTTGAAATTTGAGGGATACCAAATTTGTTCATGATGAAGTTAGCTTGAGTACCTTTACCCGCGCCAGGAGCACCTAGAAGAATGATGCGCATGTTTAATCCTCTTATAAAATTATGATTTATACCGAAGCTCACTATCCCTCCATTCTTGCTCATTTTTAGGATGAACAGAAAGCGTTAAGTAACCATTGAGGCTAAGCAAAACTGTGAACAGAAGCAAAACGGTAAGTTTCGGTATAACGTTTAAAAATCATACAACTGGAGATAGTTGCTTCTTAGCCCCAGCTGATTAGGTCGAGCATTCTATCACATTAATATTCAATTTGGCTGAATTTACGACTAAAGAATGCATCGACAACATTTGTTGTGACGATAACGGTGACGTTGACCACGTTAGGTCAATTTTCAACGACGTTCATAAAAAAAAGCCCGCATTTGCGAGCTTTTTATTGTAATTGTTGGCTTAACCTAAAGTCGAAAGACTAACGCTTTGTTAGTAGCTCGTTGATTGCACCCAAGAATTGTGACGGATCTTCCATTGAGCCCTTTTCAGCCAGCATCGCTTGACCAAGTAGCAACTCAACCCAACGACCAAACGCTTGCTCGTCTGCTTCGTCAGCCATCTGTTTAACCAGTGCGTGCTCAGGGTTAATCTCGAAGATGTACTTCACTTCCGGTGCCGCTTGACCCGCAGCTTCAAGAAGCTTCGCCATTTGCGTGCCCATTTCGAAGTCGTCAGTCACAACAACCGC
This sequence comes from Vibrio sp. 10N.247.311.13, assembly GCF_041467595.1. Taxonomy (NCBI): domain Bacteria; kingdom Pseudomonadati; phylum Pseudomonadota; class Gammaproteobacteria; order Vibrionales; family Vibrionaceae; genus Vibrio; species Vibrio sp. 10N.247.311.13. The sequence continues at coordinate 40,887 of NZ_JBFSUX010000006.1, forward strand.
AGGTGTCGTTGCTAGCTTGAAGGTCGTACGAACTTCTTTAACACGACCACCTAGGTAAGATTGAGTACGCTCAACAACAGATTTGAACTCTTCTTCTGTCTCTTTTTGCTTCTCTTTCTCTTCTTCACCTTCAAACTTGCTTAGGTCTAAGCCTGCTTTAGTGATCGATTGGAACTGTTTACCGTCGAAGTCAGTCAGGTAGTTCATTACGTACTCATCAATACGATCGTACATTAGAACCACTTCAATACCTTTAGCTTTGAACTGCTCCAAGTGTGGGCTGTTCTTAGCGGCAGCGTAGCTATCTGCTGTCAGGTAGTAAATCTTATCTTGGCCTTCTTTCATGCGCTCAACGTAAGATTCTAGGCTGATGGTTTGTTCAGCAGAATCCACTTCCGTTGACGAGAAACGAAGTAGACCAGCGATCTTCTCTTTGTTCGCCATATCTTCAGCCGGGCCTTCTTTCAATACTAGGCCGAACTCTTTCCAAAACTCTAGGTACTTATCATTGTCATTCTTCGCCATGCGCTCAAGCATAGTCAGTACACGCTTGGTACATGCGCCACGAAGAGACTGAGTTACCTTGTTGTCTTGCAGGATTTCACGAGACACGTTCAATGGCAGATCGTTTGAGTCAATCAAGCCACGAACGAAACGCATGTAAGATGGCATGAACTGCTCTGCGTCATCCATGATGAATACACGCTGCACGTAAAGTTTCAAGCCACTCTTGTGGTCACGGTTCATCATGTCCCAAGGTGCTTTCGCTGGGATGTAAAGCAGGCTTGTGTAATCGTTCTTACCTTCAACCTTGTTGTGGCTCCAGGTTAGTGGATCAGCAAAGTCGTGAGATACGTGCTTGTAAAACTCTTGGTACTCTTCTTTCTCGATATCAGATTTGTTGCGAGTCCAAAGCGCTTGCGCCTTATTGATCTGTTCCCAATGTTTCTCTTCGGTGTCTTTACCTTCGTCATCTTTCACTGCTGTGAAGATAGAAACAGGAATACCGATGTGGTCAGAATATTTACCAATCACTTCACGCAGACGCCACTCATTTAAGAACTCTTTACCGTCTTCACGCATGTGCAGAACGATGTCAGTACCACGAGACTCTTTAGTGATGTCTTCGATTGTGTAATCGCCTTCACCTGCAGAGTGCCACTGAACAGCTTCATTGTTCGGCAGGCCAGCTGCACGTGTGCGAACCGTTACCGCGTCTGCGACGATGAATGCAGAATAGAAACCCACACCAAATTGACCAATCAGTTGAGAGTCTTTGCTTTGGTCTTCAGACAGCTTTGAGAAAAAGTCTGCAGTGCCTGACTTAGCAATCGTACCTAAATGCTCAATAACGTTGTCGCGGCTCATACCGATACCGTTATCAGAAATGGTTAACGTGTTTGCTTCCGCGTTGAAAGAAAGTTTTACACCTAGATCTGCATCACCTTGGTAAAGGTCACCGTTCGATAGAGCTTGAAAACGAAGCTTATCAGCCGCGTCAGATGCGTTAGAGATCAGCTCACGTAGAAAGATTTCTTTATTTGAATACAGTGAGTGAATCATTAGATGAAGTAGTTGTTTTACTTCAGATTGAAAGCCACGAGTCTCTTTATTTTGCGTTGCCGTTTCGCTCATTTTTACTCCAAAACATCTATACTTTATGTTGAATAATCATAGGGGCGTAACACTTGATGCCACTCTTCTGTTCATTAACATGAGGATGACAAATGTAAATTCAAGGTCAAAAATCATAAAAACACTGTTTTTTTTATCTGTTTTTATTATCCTTGAGCCGGATAAATATAAAAGAACATAAAATAAGCCATGATTTGGTGAAGAATTAACGGAACTTCACCTGAGATTTGTCTATTTCTCCCCCCAAAACAATCCAAAATAGAAGAATTCAATGAGTAATATCGGCACAAAGTTTATTCTCGCACAACGGTTCGTATTCGACCCAAACAGCAATTCACTTGTCGATCAAATGAGCGACGGTGAAGTCGTACGTCTTGGTAGCAATGAAAGCCGCATTCTCTTGATGCTGTCAGAAAGGCCTAATGAAGTTATCACTCGTAATGAATTGCATGAGTATGTTTGGCGAGACCAAGGCTTTGAGGTGGATGACTCAAGCTTAACGCAAGCCGTATCGACTCTGAGAAAGATGCTCAAAGACTCGACTAAATCTCCTGAATTCGTAAAGACAGTACCGAAGCGCGGTTACCAATTTATTGCGACCGTTGAGCGCTCTGCGCCACTGTCATCAAATGATCAGCCAGTAGCCGCTGAAATTGCAGAAAATGACGTTGAACCTATCCTAACGTTTGCAACGCCTGCAGCGACTGAACAAGCAATCACTGACACATTTGAACCTGAGCCAATTACAAAAGTTCAACAAACTAAAGTGGCAGTAGAACCAGCAACCGCTCCTGTTGTAGCTCCGGCTAAAAGCACCAATAAATGGTTAACATTTTGGTTACTGCTTGCCGCTTTCATCATGCCGATTCTCGTTTTAACGTTTACTACCCCGGCGGAGTCCGAGTTCACGGTTTTGACTGAAGTGGATGGTGTAAAGGTTCAATCACCGGTTAACCACCCAGACCTCAGCAGTTGGCTGCCAGCAATAGAAAAGTGTGTATTAAGTTACAACACGAGTCACACTGGTGTGTTAAAGCCGGCTGAAGTGATCGCTACAGGAGGACAAACCAATAACCTTGCCCTCAATTACATTCACCCGCAAGATTACTCGAGCGAAAATGTAACCCTAAGAATTTACGCAAACCAGTCGGATGTAAACGACATTTGTAACGGTGGTAAGTAACATGAAATTAAAAGTATCGATTATCTTACTGGTTCTATCGGCATTTTTGAGTGGTTGGCTATATTGGAGCAGCAATGCAAAAGTAGAGCGCTTGCTCACTCAGCATGAATGGCAGTCGAGAATGGTGACGCTGATTAGCGATAACAAGCAAGCTGACTCAATAGGCCCACTTCGTAGAGTTGAACTATCATCGAATGCGAAATACCTACCAAATGGTACATATTTAAGAATGTCAGTGGTTAGACTGTACAGCACTCAAACTGCACCTGCGAATGTCATCAACATCTCTGAAACGGGTCAGTGGGATATTAACGATAACTACTTACTGATTTCGCCAACGGAGTTTAAAGATGTGACCTCGGCTGAGCGCCAAGACTTTTCAGAAGAACAGCTAGAGCTGATCACTCAAGTCATTAAGATGGACGCAGAGCAAAGCCGACGCATAGATATTGTTAACCCGAAGGCACTGCTACTGACTAGCTTAAATCATGGTTCTACCGTATTGTTTTCAAACTAAGATTGGATCGCTATTTACTGTTTATGAATAGCTGAATACCATGAAACGGTAAACCAATAGAAAAAAGGGGCATGAAGCCCCTTTTTTGTTAGCCGTTGGTATCAAATTACGGATGTAGCATTTTAAGGATTAACCATGAAAACGGAACAACCTAATCTGGCGCCAGCGAAAGAGACAGCAACAAAAGCCACAATCGCGATACACTATTGCCGTCAATGCAATTGGATGCTTCGCTCTAGTTGGTTATGCCAAGAGCTACTGCATACCTTCAGCGAAGAAATTGAACAAGTGAGCTTACACCCAGACACAGGAGGCAGGTTCGAAATCTTTTGTAATGGTGTGCAGATTTGGGAAAGAAAAGCAGATGACGGTTTTCCAGAGGCGAAAGTTCTGAAGCAAAGAGTACGAAACATCATTGCTCCAGACAGAGATCTCGGCCACGTGGACTCAAAATAAGCCTTTCACAGCCGATCCAATGAGTTAAAGCTGACCACTCACGAGAACATCACCTTCAAGGCTAATGACTTTGAAGGTATTGTTTTCATAGATGCCATAGCTTGCCGCGTGTCCCTCTCGTGGGAATGTCACCGAGCTAGGGTTAAAGATAAAGATGTCATCTTGGTATTCGGCGACAGGAATATGGGTATGACCGTGTGCAATGATATCGCCCGCCTTCAACGCAGGGCGTTTATTGGTGTTGTACAAATGGCCATGCGTTAGGAAGATACGCTGGCCTGATTCTAATAGCACCCACGAGTAATCCATCATCATTGGAAAAGACAACAACATCTGATCCACTTCGCTATCGCAGTTACCACGAACAGCAATGATCTCTTGAGAAAACGCATTCAACTTATCTGCAACCGCCGGCGGGTTATACCCTTCTGGGATCGGGTTTCTTGGTCCATGATTCAGAATGTCACCCAATAGAACTAAATATTGCGCACCAGATGCTTGGTAGAGTTCTAATACCTTTTCTGTTGCTGGCAGCGAACCGTGTAGGTCTGAAGCAAAAAATAATTTCACACGTACTTCTCCATAAAATTTATGAGCCTATTGTACGTATCTAAATGCTACACGTCATCTCTCGCCATACCGTTGATCACGATATTATTGTAACTAACCATACCGACTATCTTGTTATCACGAACTACTGGCGCACGACTGATACCAAAGCGTTCAAACAAGCGAGCGCAATACTTTACGTTCATCTCAGCAGACACGCTTAGCGCTGGCTTGGTCATGATCTCATAAACATTGGTTCGCTTTGGAGATCGGTTCTTAGCCAGTACTTTCTTGGCAATGTCATTCATCAATACGATGCCGTATTCGTCATCTTCGTGGCGTTTATCGACAATGATTGCCTTCACTTTGTGCTTTTTAGCCATCTCTATCGCTTCTAACACCGTGGTTAGCCCATCGATAATCACATACGTATTGGCCATGACATCGCCTACTCGGATCTTTTCACTGGTACTCATAGCTCATCCTCCACAACCTTTGTTAACGTCTCGACTTGATGCGCAACCCCGACTGCGTCTTCGATATCGATCTGCACCGCTATACCTTGTCCTGACTCCTGGTCAAACTCACCGACTTCGCCAATAGTTTCAAGAATATGCCTCGCTAAGTGTTCCTCAACCACAAACAGCAACACATCTTTTTGTACCTCTAGGGTTAGGCCAAAGAAGGTGGTTTTTTGGTTTAAGCCTTGCCCTCTGGCGTTGTTAATCACCGTTGCTCCAGTCGCGCCCGCATCACGCGCGGCATCGAGCACAGTGTCGGTCTTGCTCTCTTCTACAAACGCTAAGATAAGTTTAAAGCGCATCTTTGCTCTCCTTAGAGGTGTGTAAACGGTTTAACCATTGTGTTATTTGGGCATAGCCCATCACTGAAATGATGGGAAATAAGCTGGCAAAGGCGATCAACCCAAAGCCATCAATAACAGGGTTTCTTCCTGGTACGGTTGAAGCGAGTCCAAGCCCGAGCGCCGTCACTAAAGGGACTGTCACCGTTGATGTAGTGACGCCACCCGAATCGTAGGCCAATGGAATAATGAGTTTTGGGGCGTAAAAGGTTTGAATGACCACGACGACATAACCAAAAATGATGTAGTAGTGGATCGGGTCACCCGCAACGATACGGTAGCTGCCCAGTGAGATACCGATAGCAACGCCCAATGCCACGGCGATCCTCAGCCCATTGACGCTGATACTGCCACCGGAAACTTGGTTCGCCTTAATCGCTACAGCAATCAAAGAGGGCTCGGCTATCGTGGTGCTGAAACCAATACAAAACGCGAAAAGATAGACCCAGTAATAATCAAACCAAGCCAAAGCAAGACCAGAACTGATCTTAAACTCAGTCAAAAAACTTGGCTCGGTGAGTTGCATTGCCATCGTCTCCCCTAGAGGGAATAACGCGAGTTCCAATCCCATCAAAAAGAGTGATAAGCCAAGAATGACGTAGAAGAAACCGATCAGCACTTTGGCTAGGTTATTGACTGGCTTTCGTAATACCGCCAACTGAAAACCGAAGATGATGATCGCAATCGGGATCACATCCATCACAGTGCCGAGAAAGGTGTCGATAAATTGTTGAACACTGATCATGTCACCACCATCCCGTACACCATGACAAACATCATCGGCAGCAACGAAGCAAACGCGATCAACCCAAAACCATCTATCATCGGATTACGCCCTTTAATTGCCGAGGCTAAACCCACCCCTAACGCAGTTACTAATGGGACGGTGATCGTCGATGTCGTTACTCCACCAGAGTCATACGCAATTCCAATGATGTTTTCCGGAGCAAATGCAGTGAGCACGACCACTCCAATATATCCACCGATGATCATGTACTGGATTGGCCAACCTTTTAAGATTCTCAGCACACCGAGTAAAATAGCGATACCGACTGACAGTGCCACAGTAAAGCGCAGGCCATTGGCATACTGCTCCATTTCATCTAACGTATTGGGGATTACACCTCCCTCAGCTGCCACTTCTGCGGCTTCGGCAGCGACTGCGGTTAACGCTGGCTCGGCTATGGTGGTACCAAAACCCAAACAAAAAGCGAAGATCAATAACCAGAACACACTCCCCTTTCTGGCAAATGCTTGAGCCATCGATTCGCCAATTGGAAACAACCCCATTTCAAGGCCAAAGATAAAGAAAGTGAGTCCAAAAACGACGAGCACTAAGCCAGTCAGAATAGATAAAAGATGAGGAAGTGGCTCTTGTAAGACAGCAAGCTGGAAGAAAGCGATTACCGCCACGATTGGCAATAGATCCCTCAGGCTACCTAACATGGATCGAAACAAAGCAAGCACCGCCGTCATCGCAATTCCTTGTCGTTGATTATGAATTAATAATAATCATGGCAAATCCTTATCATTGCTTATGTGACAAATATTACGCAGTTGGTAACATATCCGAGTAAAGTGCATAAGTGTGATGACGGTACACATCCTGACTTGATGAATTTAATTTCACTCCTTTGTAAATTGAAAAAGGCGTAATTTGGGCATCACACGATTGAAACCTTATGATCGTTATAGTGATTTTTTCGTATTGATTGGCGACTAAAAACAAGCCATGTCTATAATTATGTTTAATAGGGAGATTGGTATGAAGATATTGTTAACGGGTGGTACTGGATTTATTGGCTCTGAATTGGTCAAGAGTTGGAACACTGACGACGTGACATTGCTGACGCGGAGTCCTGAAAATGCGAAGCAAAACCTAAATCACCTCAACCAGAACAACCTTCATTACATTCAATCCCTTGATGAGCTCAGTGATCTCAATGACTTTGATGTGGTGGTCAACCTCGCGGGTGAGCCGATTGCCGATAAGCGTTGGAGTACAGAACAAAAAGAGAGGATCTGTAACAGCCGCTGGCACATCACTGAAAAGCTGGTCGAATTAATTCATGCCAGTAGCAACCCGCCACACGCTTTTATTAGCGGTTCAGCCGTGGGTTACTATGGCGATCAACAGCAGCACCCGTTTGACGAGTCACTGCAAGTAGAAGATGAAAGCTTTCCTCATAAAGTCTGTGCCCACTGGGAAGAGATAGCCAAGAGAGCACAATCAGAAAGCACACGCGTGATACTACTGCGAACAGGGGTTGTACTTGGCGAGAATGGCGGCGCACTCAAGAAGATGCTATTGCCTTATAAACTCGGCGTCGGTGGTCCAATAGGTTCAGGTGAGCAGTACATGCCATGGATTCACATTCTCGATATGGTGAGAGCCATCAATCACTTGTTGTCACTCCCCCACGCTCAAGGGGAATTCAATATGTGTTCCCCTCACCCTGTGACCAACAAACTGTTCAGCAGCACGTTAGCGAAACAATTAGGCCGACCGCATTTCTTATTCACGCCGAAATGGGCAATGTCGATTCTCATGGGGGAATCATCTTGTTTGCTATTTGACAGCATTCGCTCCAAGCCGAAGAAACTCACTGAGATGGGATTCATCTTTAGTTACTCAAGAATCGAGCCAGCACTAAAAAACTTGTTACAACATCAAGACTAATTCTTTACCCTAGAGCGATAGAGACTCTAATAAAGGATTAAGTGTGAACAAGTCGATTCTGATTACCGGTTGCTCAACAGGTATTGGCTATACATGTGCTCATGCACTTCAAAAGCGTGGTTTTCATGTCATTGCATCTTGTCGTGATCCACAAGATGTTCAACGCCTTCAAGATGAAGGCCTCACCTGTATTCAATTAGATCTTTCCAACCAAGAAAGTATTGAGCATGGCGCCAAGCTTGCTATTGATCTCGCACCTAATGGATTGTATGGATTATTCAATAACGGTGCTTACGGTCAAGCAGGTGCGCTAGAAGACTTACCGACCCAAGGACTCAGAGAACAATTCGAAACCAACTTCTTTGGTTGGCATCATCTCGTCTGTCAGATCCTTCCGCACATGCGCGAGCGTGGCGAAGGTCGAATCGTACAAAACAGTTCCGTATTAGGTTTTGCAGCCATGAAGTATCGTGGTGCTTATAATGCTTCTAAATTCGCGATTGAGGGTTGGACAGATACCTTACGATTAGAACTGCATGGCAGCGGTATACAGATCTCATTACTGCAACCAGGGCCAATTGAGACTCAATTTAGAACCAATGCCTTGAAAGCGTTCAATAAATGGATCAACATTTCTGGCAGCGCCCACCAAGACGCTTACCAACAACAAAAAGATCGACTCGAAAAAGAATCATCGAATAACGCTTTTGTCCTGCCTCCAGAAAGTTGTATTGAGCCGGTATTCCATGCTCTCACCGCCGACAAACCCAAGCTAAGATACCGAGTTACGACCCCGACTAAAGTGTTCGCGGTATTGAAAAGGATTCTACCGAGTCGCTTGCTAGACCCTATTTTGAGAAAAGCTGCATAAATTACTAACTTTGAATGCAGAGTCGCAAACTTTAATGTAACGATGTAATTTTTCCGTAACAATAAGATGTCATGATTACCCTATCTCATCAATTATTCCCGATTGATGAATAGACTCTGGAAACTTCATGACTTTAAACCGCCTTAATTGGGTAGGTGTGGGTTTGGCTATTACGTTGTTTATTCTGTTTTGAGTATCTCACGCAACACCTCACTGACTACCTTTATGATAACGCTATGCCTTCCATGTAGAGACAACTACTTTACCAACATAGAAGCATAGCGTTTTTCTATATTTGTCTCTTTTTATCTGAGATAACAGAGTTAGATCTTGAAGTTACCAACTTATCCCCCCATATTTGCAACGTATCCATAAAACAACCCTCAAGGAACGTAAATGCAATCTCCGCATATTGTTGAACTTAATGAACAGAACTTTCGCCAAGTATTAGAAGGTTCGATGCAGACTCCTGTACTCATCCATTTTTGGGCACCAATGAGCCAAGAGAGCGCCCAAGTCATTCCTGAACTACAAACATTAACTCAGCAATACAACGGCGCTTTCACCCTAGCCCTGTTGAATTGCGAGCAAGAGCAAGCCATTGCTAGCCAGTTTGGTGTACAAGCACTGCCAACCATCGCACTGTTTGTTAACGGTCAACCTGTCGATGGATTAGGTGGTCCTCAAAGCGTGGAAGCGATTGTGGAAATGCTAAGTAAGCACTTACCTAGTCAAGAAGAGCTCGCTTTGCGCCAAGCTCTAGAGCAAATGCAAGCCGGTGAGCACGCACAAGCACTCTCGGCAATGCAACAACTGCCAACAGAGTTAACAAACAAAGGTGAAGTAAAACTGGCTATCGCTGAATGCCTTTTAGAGACACAACAGTTTGAACTCGCTGAAACTCAGCTTGCCACTATCCCTCTCGAGTACCAAGACAACTACTATAAAGGCTTAGTCGCTAAGCTTGAACTTCACAAGCAAGCTGCTGACAGCCCAGAAATCCAAGCATTAGAAGCGGCTTTACAGCAAAGTCCAGGCGATGCGAAGACCGCTTCTGAATTGGCATTGCAATATCACCAAGTAAATCGTAGCGAAGAAGCTATGGATCTACTTTGGTCATTCCTAGCTAAAGATCTCAATACGCTCGATGGTGACATGAAGAAAGAGTTCATGGATATCTTAAGTGCATTAGGACAAGGTAACGCAGTTGCGAGTAAATACCGTCGTCAACTGTACTCGCTACTGTATTAGTAAAGCACACATATCACAGCGTAGTGTTTAGCTTATACCTATCTCGATAGATAACAAACCCTCAGCAGACCGTACGAATCGAACAACGTTAAATGGGCCATAAAATCAAGGTTTTATGGCCCATTTCTCATTTATAGATTTGCTCGATTTTTAAATATGAGCCAGTATGAGTAATGAACTATCAAAAACTTAAACTTACAAAGGATTTTGTATGGCTATTGATACATTAATTACCATCGGCGTCTTTACTGTCGTCGCAATACTGTTCATTTTCGCTGGAGTAAAAACGGTTCCGCAAGGCAACAACTGGACTGTAGAACGCTTCGGTCGTTATACACAAACACTCAAGCCAGGATTAAATCTGATCATTCCATTTATCGATAAAGTTGGACAACGCATCAGTATGATGGAGCGAGTTCTCGATATCCCGGCTCAAGAAGTCATCTCCAAAGATAACGCAAATGTGGTTATCGATGCGGTGTGCTTTGTACAAGTCATAGATGCCCCAAAGGCAGCTTATGAAGTCAATGATCTTGAGCATGCGATCCGTAACTTAACCCTAACTAATATCCGTACTGTGCTTGGTTCCATGGAGCTAGATGAGATGCTTAGCCAACGTGATATGATCAATACCAAATTGTTAAATATCGTTGATGAAGCAACAAATCCTTGGGGCGTAAAGGTTACACGTATAGAGATTAAAGATGTACAACCACCAGCCGATCTTACTGCCGCGATGAATGCTCAGATGAAAGCCGAACGTAACAAACGTGCTGATATCTTAGAGGCAGAGGGTGTGCGACAAGCTGAGATCTTAAAAGCAGAAGGCCACAAACAATCAGAGATCCTCAAAGCGGAAGGTCAAAAGCAAGCAGCAATCCTGCAAGCAGAAGCGCGTGAGCGTGCTGCAGAAGCAGAAGCGAAAGCAACAGAAATGGTATCAACAGCTATCGCTCAAGGTGACATGCAGGCAGTTAATTACTTTATAGCACAAGGTTACACCGACGCATTGAAGTCTATTGGCCAAGCTGAAAACGGTAAGATCATCATGTTACCACTCGAAGCAACTGGCCTAATGGGTTCTGTTGCAGGTATCGCAGAGATGTTTGCACATAAGAATGACAAGGGTAGTAAGGACTAACTTATGGTCGAATTACTAGAACAAGTAAACCATTGGCATTGGTTAGCGTTTGGTCTAGCACTGCTAGCACTTGAGCTGATTGGAACCGCTGGTTACTTTTTATGGATAGGGATATCTGCCATGCTCGTCGGTGCCCTATTAGGCGCACTACCGATCGGTTGGCAGATGCAATGGTTGTCCTTCGCGAGCTTCTCTCTTATTACCACTTGGCTGTGGTGGAGAAGGCAGTTGTCTAATGACAAGGAATCAGACGCAGGGCGAGAGTTAAACCAAAGAGAGAAACAACTGGTAGGTCAAACGGTTCGTTTAACAGAAGATATTCAGCGCGGGAATTGCCGTATTAAGGTAGGCGACTCTTCTTGGTCAGCAAGAGCGAGTCAAGATATCCCTTCTGGTACCGAAATTAAGATCATCGCTTTAGACGGAATTGTTCTAATAATAGAACCTTTATAGCCAAATGAAATATAAGGCCTGCATTTTGAACAAGTGTAGGCTTAGGGGATTTTCAGGGCTCAATAATATTCGAATTATCATTGTGATAGTTCAAACTAAATAAAAAATAAGTTCTTATTTCGTAAGGCTAATTTACGTAATAAGATTAAAAAGATATAAGAAAGCCTAGTTTATTTACCAACATGTATATGAATTGGAAGCCGTAAACTCGCTTAATTATAATTAATAAAAATGTTAAGTCTGTCTAATTTTTGAAATTTTCTTTTCCTTGTCCATACTTTCAATTATCTCAATTAGAGATAAACCTAATGGAGTTTGTATGAGACATTTTTTAATAATTCTAACGGCTATTTTCAGCTTGTCATTTGGAAGCGCTCTAGCGAGCAGTCAGTCTCCTGGTAACGGAAACATGGGGCCTATCGTTAAGTGTTCAGATGGTAACGCAGTCACTCATGTACCACTGTTGATCTGTAAACATTACGGCGGAAAGGTGCTGTGATAGGTGATTAAAGTCAGGCTAGTAATGAAATTGCTGCCTGACGATTATTTAGAACTGGAATAACCTAACTGCGGCCAGATAGATTATTCAAGATAGGACATTCCGTTGAAGTATCTCCAGGGCAGTCATGTACCCAAGATTGTAGCTGCACCTTCATCTTGTTTAACTCCGCAAGCTTCAACTCTATTTCATCTAACTTCTGAGTAGCCTTCTTCTTTACTTCGTAGCTTTGTCTGTTGGGATTCATTGCCAACTCAACCAGTGACTTACACTCATCGAGAGTGAAACCAACCATTTTAGCTCTCAAAACGAACTCTAACTGTTCGATATGAATCTCGCCATATTGCCTGTAACCATTTTCTGATCGGTGCGGTGGGCTCATCATGCCTTTACTTTCGTAAAAACGAATGGATTTCGCTGTTGTACCAACACGCTTCGCTACTTCACCAATATTCACAATCTTACCTGTAAGCCTAAAATGAAAAACCGCAGTACTGCTGTTATACAATACTGCGGCTGAAAAACATAGCTAGGGTGTAACGTTAGAAACTTACTCTTGTTCTAACAACCAAATCATAGTTTGAGATTTTTCTTCACTGTCTAGCTTATTGAACCAGTATGAAACCATTTCGATCTCTTTTGAGCCTTCTAGTAATGCTGGGTTAGCGTTCTTACGGTTCTTGAATGCCCAATCTGTTACTGCAGATTGCTCTTCTTTGGTTGCTTCACCATACCAGTAATTCACCATCTCTTGTGCTTGTGATGCTTTTGGCTCTTCAGCAACTACTGCTGCTACTGGAACAGCCGCGACTGGAGCAACCGCGATAGCTGTATGATTATTTGCACCGTTATAAATTGTATCGATATACGCCTTTGGTACGATAAAAGTCGTGCTCATGACTGAGTTTTGGCCTTCAAGCGTAAATTCTAAATTCTTTTGTCTTGCTTGCTGAATATCAGCGTCACTTAATGGAAACTTAATATATTGAGTCTTAGTACAGTGCTCGCTGCAGCTTTCTCTTGGTACTTGTCTATCTTCTAATTCTATCGTTTTACCAAAAAAACTAACCGTTTCGTACTCTTTGTAACTTTGGAAGTAACTCACGTCCATAGTAATTGAAGATTCTGGGGCAGTATTTGGTGTTACTTCTTTATTGTATGTAAAGTAAAGCGACGACTTGAGAATGTCTGCGCCTACATTTGCTCTATTTTCTGCTACGTAAGATTGACCGGTTACTTTAATGTAACCACCTTTGGGCTGCACATCAGCAACTGAGTCTGCAAAATTACTTTGTGAATCGAGTGAACTACAAGCTCCCAAAAATAATGATAATACGACTACACTAACTTTATTCATTATGACTAATTCCTTATGTTCACTATGGAAAAACGCTGGCAAACAAAATTTACCAGCGTTTTGATTTTTATCTAACTGTTTGAGCTGAAGATTCTAGCTTAGAAACCGTATTCAAGACCAACGCGAGTTACGATATCTGTATCAGCGTCACCAACAGTACGACCCGCTACACGTAGGTAAGGTACGAAACCGTTATGAACAGCCATTAACTGACCAGAAATAGTGTTGCTGTCTGAGTTAGCGTCTTTCTTACCGTTTGTTTCAGACTCAAGGTTAGCTGCGTAGCCTAGTTTGAAACCGATTGGACCATTCCAGTATTGACCGATGATAGAGTAAGAATCTTGAGTTACTTTGCGGATGCTGTTATCTAGCTCTTCGCCTTTATAAGCTGCTGCGAAGCCAAAACCTGCAGGTAGGCTAGCTTCAAAACCAACGATGTACGCAAATGTATCGTCTTTAATTTCCGCAGCAGCAGCTACAGGGTCAATACCCGTCTCTGGGTTAAACTCAAAACCAGCATCAACAGCTGGAGTTACACGTGTACCAGATTCAACCGCACCCATTAATGTTACTTTCTCGAAGCTGTACTTAGCACTTGCGCCAACAAAGTTTGCGTCACGAGTTGCTGCACCACCACCGTTGTCGTTATCGTCACGACCAACAGAAGCTGCAAAAGAGAAACCGCCAAATTTAGCTGAATCGTAACGAACTTGGTTAGATTGACGATCGTAGTGACCGTTGATGCCGCCCCAATCGAATACAGAACCTAGACCAGGGTTAGAGAATGGCCAGTCGACGATTTCGTATAGTGGAGTAAGAACACGACCCACACGCAGGTTACCCCAAGAGCCAGAAGCACCAACGAACGTATCACGGAAACCAAGCACACCGCCTGAAACGCCGCCATGACCCCAGTCTGTGCTATCTACGTAGCCAGATTCAATCTGCATTGTGATTAATACGTCATCAAACATCTCTTTATGAGCACGGAAGCCGATACGAGATTCGTTCTCTACTGCGTAACCAGAGCTAGAGTCATTGTTATCAGTCGTGTTGTAGTTAACTAGAGAGATAGCTGCAACACCGTATACGTCAACGTTGAAATCAGAGTTGATACCAACTTCTTTCGCCATTACGCCTGTCGATAAAAGTGCAACCGTTGCACCTAGTAGAGTACGTTTGAAAATTTTGTTTTCCATGGAATAAAACTCCTAAAAATGGATATAGCTGTTTGAATATTCCCCGCCTAAAGTTGGCCGCCGTAGAGAGAAATACCTTTTCTTGTTTGAGAACCCTAAACTCTGAATTCTCTATTTCCTTTCTGGTTATACACATCATGTGCATCCATGGCATTAAGACTAACTTCGCCCTCAAAAAGATCAATGAGAACTTAATTTTCATCTAAAAAAATATGAGTTGGTGCAAATTTAATAGGTACTTAGTGATCCAGATCGATAAATAGAAAAATCCTCACCAAAACAAAATCAATACCAATAAATTCAACAACTTGAGGTAATTATAACTTTGTAAAAATAGATATGACTCGCAATTATGATACAACTAGAATGGTATTTCATTAATGTTGAGCGGCGTCACTGTCCTGATTTTAGAGTTCGTATAGGAACAAAATTCTCAACAATTAAAAAGGCATCTAATTTGCAGCAGACACAAAAAAAGCACTCCCTTTAAAGGAGTGCTTTTGAGCTTTTTTTACCTTGGTTTACTTACGAAATAAGTGCAATTAGATCTTCTTCTGTTCTTATTTCGATACCTAAATCTTGTGCTTTAGTTAATTTAGAACCCGCAGCTTCACCGGCAAACAAGATGTCCGTTTTCTTCGATACGCTACCCGTCACTTTCGCACCTAATGCTTGTAACGCAGCTTTAGCTTCACTTCGACCTAATTGCGACAATGAGCCTGTTAACACAACGACTTTACCTTCTAATGGTAGCTCTTGGTCATCGGCAGCTTCTTTGATGATTGGCCAATTCACACCTAGCTCTATCAGCTGATCGACGACCGCTCTGTTTTTCTCTTGTGAGAAGAAGCTGGTGATATGGCTAGCAACGATGTCACCAATATCTGACACTTCAACTAATTGTTCATGAGTAGCTGCTTGAACCAGTTCCAACGTCTTAAAGTGTTGCGCTAAGTTCATCGCTGTCGCCTCACCGACTTCACGAATACCGAGTGAATAGAGGAAACGCGCTAACGTCGTGTCTTTAGCTTTATTCAACGCACTCACGACGTTCTGTGCCGATTTAGGCCCCATTCGGTCAAGAACAGTAATCACGCCAGCACTTAGCTTAAATAAATCAGCAGGTGTTTCGACCATTTCACGGTCCACAAGCTGCTCAATAACTTTCACGCCCAGTCCATCAACGTCTAGCGCCTTTCTAGAAACAAAGTGTTTAAGTGCTTCTTTACGCTGCGCCTGACAGACTAAACCGCCAGTACAACGCGCTACAGCTTCACCTTCTACACGCTCAACCGCAGAACTACATACTGGGCAAGCATCAGGGAAAACAATGTCTCTAGCCGTTTCAGGGCGACGATCTAGTACAACAGCCACTATTTGTGGAATAACGTCACCTGCACGGCGAATAATAACGCTGTCGCCTACCTTCACGCCTAAACGCGCAATCTCATCGGCATTGTGTAAAGTGGCATTGCTGACCGTCACGCCACCAACGAAGATAGGTTCAAGTTTAGCAACCGGCGTAATAGCGCCAGTACGGCCCACCTGAAATTCAACGTCATTGAGCAGTGTAATCTCTTCTTGAGCTGGAAACTTATAAGCAATTGCCCAACGTGGCGCTCTAGCAACAAAACCAAGCACTTCTTGAGCCGCGATATCGTCGACTTTGATAACAACGCCATCAATCTCGTAAGCCAGAGCATCACGACGAGTCATAATATCTTGGTAATAGGCTTTCACGTCTTCGAGAGAGCTCAGTTGCTTAGTCTCGGGGCACATAGGTAAGCCCCAACCTTTAAGCTGTAAAAAGCGTTCGTAGTGACTATTTGATAGCTCAGCGCCTTGTACAACACCGACACTGTATGCGTAGAAAGCTAGCGGACGTTTCGCAGTAATACGGGAATCAAGCTGACGCAGGCTACCTGCGGCGGCATTACGTGGGTTAACAAATACTTTCTCGCCTTTCTTCAACGCCATCTCATTCAACTTATCGAAACCCGCTTTTGGCATAAACACTTCGCCACGAACTTCAATACGCTGCGGCCAGCCTTCACCTTGTAACTTAAGTGGGATAGAGCTGATCGTACGCACGTTTTCAGTGATGTTTTCACCCGTCGCACCGTCACCACGTGTCGCAGCCTGAACTAAAATACCATTCACATAGAGTAGGCTAACTGCAAGGCCATCAAGCTTAGGTTCACAACAGAAAGTCTTGAGGTTAGCGGTTGGCGCTCTATCAGACATTCGCTTATTGAACGCATCCAAATCTTCATCAGAGAAAGCATTGTCCAGAGAAAGCATTGGGATCTCATGAGTCACTTGAGTGAAACCATCGAGAGGCTGACCACCAACACGTTGGCTCGGAGAATCTACTGTCACTAGTTCCGGGTTCTCTTCTTCGATCTTTAGCAATTGCTGCATTAATCGATCGTACTCGACATCAGGGATCTCAGGGCTATCTTCTACGTAATAACGAACGGCGTGATAATGCAGAGTTTCTCTTAACTGCTCTAAGGTAACTTGAATCGATTCTTTCATATCATTCTCTATCGTGATTGAAATATCAAAAAGGGCTCCCTTAGGAGCCCTTTTCTATAAATATAGATTATTTACAAGGCTAAACAATACGGCTAGGCATTCGATGCCGTCATAAAGTCTCTGATTTGCTTGCGGTAGTCAGATAAACGGTTTGGTGTCATTAAGTTGCGTGACTCATCCAACACGTTTCCGCCCATATCGTCAGCAATTTTCTGCGCCGCACTCAGCATCACATTGAAGTTTTGATCAGCTTGACCATAACAAGGCAACGTCATAAAGAACGAAATACCTTTAGTCGTGAAGTCAGCAGGATCATCATGTTCTAGCGTTCCTGGCTGCATCATGTTTGCAACGCTGAAAATAACCTTTGGTGCATCTGTAGATTGTGCAAAGCAGTGGTAAATAGACATCTCACCATAAGTTAAACCGTTGTTCTCCATGCTGCGGAAAAGTTCAGTCCCAACGAATGGGATCTCTCCAGCACAGTGAACATTAAGAACGATCACTTCTAAACCAAGTTCTTCATCTGGTTTTGCTTCTTCAACAGTCGCACTTTGCGGAGTCACGACTTCTTTCGCAACAACGGGCTCTCTTTGAGTAAGCGTTTCGTTTGGAACGACTGGCTCATCAACTGTTTCAGAAGGCTCTTCAAACGAACCGTACTGCACTTTAAAGCCGGCATGGTTTTCTTTTTGCTCGTCAGTCAACTCAAAGCTTGGAACTTCAGGCTCAACGTCCTTCTCTTCCTCAATCACTTCAGGTTCACTTTCAACCTTAATTGGGTCTTCTACGCTGAAAGAAGGAAGATCATTTAATTCGATATCATCTTCGTAAGCTTCTTTCGCTTGTGGCGCTGTTAGCGGATCTGAGTCGATCAGCGGATCAGTATCAGAGGGTGAAACAGCAAAATCCGGCTCTTTACGTTCTTTTCGGATTATCTCAAAATCATCTTCTGGGGCGAATGAACGGTTTGGAATAGTTTCTGCTTCATCTAAGCTGTCGTTATCAAGCTTACCGAGCGGCTTATCTCCAAACTTTGCTTTCCCTTCTTTTTTACTCGTCCATAGACCATGGAACAATAATGCGGCGATAGCTAATGCGCCAACAATAATGAGTACAAATCGCAATTCCTGCATTTTTCGCTCTCAGCTTTCTTAGTCAACTAGCTATAAACACGCTGTCACTAAGTTGGGTTAATTTGGCTAATCTCACTACTCTATCAAAAGTAGCCACTGTTTTAGAACAACTTAATACAATTAGTTCCTTACATGGTGTGATTTTCACCACGCTTTTTTTCTTAATTTCGGTCGAGTACACTAGACATGTTTGCTATTTAACCAAATTCACATGTGACCTAATTTAAATATGACTATTGAATCTGTTCCCCGCTCCGGCTTTGGCTATTTTATTTTCGGAATAAAAATCGCTTTATCACCGAGCATTCGTAAGTTTGTACTAATGCCACTTATCGCGAACGTGTTACTCGTTGGTGGTGCCTTGTTTTATATCTTCTCCAACCTAAACACTTGGATTGAAGGTTGGATTGGTGCATTGCCAAGTTTCTTGTCGTGGTTGTCATACATTTTATGGCCATTACTTGTGTTAACCGTCTTGGCAACATTCTCGTATTTCTTTAGCACGCTCGCTAACTTCATTGCCGCACCGTTCAACGGTTTACTCGCGGAAAAAGTTGAAGAGTTGTTGAGCGGTAAAAAAGTTAATGACGATGGTTTACTTGATGTCCTCAAAGATACCCCACGTATATTAGCGAGAGAATGGCGCAAGCTTGTCTACATTCTGCCAAAAGCGATCGGTTTATTCCTACTTTTGTTAATTCCAGCACTAGGGCAAACCGTTGCTCCGTTTTTATGGTTCATTTTCACAGCATGGATGTTAGCGATTCAATACGCCGACTACCCGTTCGATAACCATAAAATCAAATTTGATGACATGAGAAACAATTTGAAACAAAAACAAGGCAAGAGCTACAGCTTTGGCGCGCTTGTTTCTGTGTTCACCACAATTCCAATTCTAAACCTGATCGTAATGCCCGTTGCCGTTTGCGGCGCGACGGCAATGTGGGTTGCTGAGTTTAAAGACCAAGCTCTGCGTTCTCGTCTATAATTCTCGTCTATTACCCCGCCTATACTTCCTAGTTTCGCCTATCTTTTTGAAGTTCTGATTTCAATAAAGATAGGCGTGAATTCTGCTACATATCTATATGATATAACTTTTTAATCCTTTTACCTTTTTTTCAACTTGTTTAATCTAAATTCAAGCTGAATAAACATCGTAAGACACTAGACGGTAAAGTGATTGATATACTACGTTTAGTTCTGTCATTAAATGAAGGAATATCGCATGAGCAAGATCTACGAAGACAACACCCTAACGATTGGTAACACACCTCTAGTCCGCCTTAACAAAGTAAGCAAAGGTAACGTCCTAGCTAAGATCGAAGCTCGTAACCCAAGCTTCAGTGTTAAATGTCGTATCGGTTCAAACATGATCTGGGAAGCAGAAAAAGCGGGTACGCTTAAGCCAGGTATCGAGCTTGTTGAACCTACCAGTGGTAACACAGGTGTTGCACTTGCATTCGTAGCAGCAGCACGCGGTTACAAACTAACGCTAACTATGCCTGAATCAATGAGCCTAGAACGTCGTAAGCTGCTTAAAGCGCTTGGCGCAAACCTAGTGCTGACTGAAGCACCAAAAGGTATGAACGGTGCGATTGCTAAAGCAGAAGAGATTGTTGCTTCAGACCCAGACAAGTACCTACTACTTCAACAGTTCAACAACCCAGCCAACCCACAAATTCACGAGCAAACGACTGGTCCTGAAATTTGGGAAGCAACAGACGGCGAAATCGACGTGTTTGTAGCGGGTGTTGGTACGGGCGGTACTATCACAGGTACAAGTCGTTATATTAAAGGTGAAAAAGGCAAAGCGATCACTTCAGTAGCGGTTGAACCCGCAGAGTCTCCAGTGATTGCACAGGCACTTGCAGGCGAAGAAATCAAACCAGCTCCACACAAAATTCAAGGTATCGGTGCAGGTTTCATCCCTGGAAACCTAGATTTAGAGATTATTGACCGTGTTGAATCGGTAACTTCTGAAGAAGCGATTGAGATGGCTCAACGCCTAATGAAAGAAGAAGGTATTCTTGCAGGCATCTCATCTGGCGCGGCAGTTGTAGCAGCAAACAGAATCGCCGAACTACCTGAATTTGCAGGAAAAACTATCGTTACTGTACTACCAAGCTCTGGTGAGCGTTACCTAAGCACAGCCCTATTTGCTGGCATCTTTACGGAAAAAGAGAACCAACAATAATATGTGGTCAAATCAATTTTTCGTCCAAAAAAGCCCCGTTTAGGGGCTTTTTTGTTGATCCCTGCCCCACCTTTGGTAATATCAGGTCTGTTTTATTTTTCGCTTCAAAATAAAAGAAGCAATAAACAAATTCTGAAAGTCATGAGTACTCAGCAAAAGACGACCATGGCTGGATAAAAATTTATAACCAGTCTAAGTTCTAACACGAACATGGCGTACTAGCCTCTAGCGCATTTGGGCTAAAGCAGTTAAGCTAATCTGGTTACAAACTTACAAAAAATAAATTAATTGGGGTATATAAAATGTACGAGAAGCAAGTAGAAATCACAGCAGAAAACGGTCTTCACACTCGTCCAGCTGCACAGTTCGTTAAAGAAGCAAAATCTTTCGACGCTGACATCACAGTGACTTCTAACGGCAAAAGCGCTAGCGCGAAAAGCCTGTTCAAACTACAAACTTTAGGCCTAGTAAAAGGTACTAACGTTACTATTTCAGCTGAAGGTCCTCAAGCTCAGCAAGCAGTAGACCACCTAGTTGCTCTTATGGATCAACTACACTAATACGGTCTCCTTCTTTCAAAGCCATTTTGCATAGCAAAGTGGCTTTGTTCGAAATAGATAGGAATAAGCGCGACATTAGTCGACGACTTAAAGTCACACACTCTCCCGTTTACAGTTGAACAACTAAGGTAAGGCTATGATTTCAGGCATCCTAGCATCTCCTGGTATTGCTTTCGGTAAAGCACTACTACTTCAAGAAGATGAAATTGTCCTAAACACTCAATCTATCTCTGACGACCAAGTTGAAGCAGAAGTACAGCGTTTCTTTGACGCTCGTAACAAATCTTCTCAACAACTTGAAGTTGTTAAGCAAAAAGCACTTGAAACTTTTGGCGAAGAAAAAGAAGCAATCTTTGAAGGCCACATCATGCTGCTTGAAGATGAAGAGCTAGAAGAAGAGATTTTAGCACTCATCAAGAAAGACAAGATGCACGCAGACAACGCGATCCACACTGTGATCGAAGAGCAAGCTGTTGCACTAGAGTCTCTTGATGATGAGTACCTAAAAGAACGTGCAACTGATATCCGTGATATCGGTACTCGTTTCGTTAAAAATGCTCTAGGCATCAACATTGTATCTCTAGCAGATATCAATGAAGAAGTTATCCTAGTAGCTTACGACCTAACGCCATCTGAAACTGCACAAATCAACCTAGACTACGTTCTTGGTTTCGCTTGTGACATCGGCGGTCGTACATCTCATACTTCAATCATGGCACGTTCTCTTGAGCTTCCAGCTATCGTTGGTACTAACGATATCACTAAGCAAGTTAAGAACGGCGACATGCTTGTGCTAGACGCGATGAACAACAAGATCATCATCAACCCTTCTGAAGCTGAACTAGCAGAAGCTAAGAAAATCAAAGCAGATTTCGAAGCAGAAGCGGCTGAACTAGCAAAACTAAAAGATTTACACGCTGAAACTCTAGACGGTCACCGTGTAGAAGTTTGTGGCAACATCGGTACAGTAAAAGACTGTGACGGTATCCTGCGTAACGGCGGTGAAGGCGTTGGTCTGTACCGTACTGAATTCCTATTTATGGACCGTGACGCGCTTCCTACTGAAGAAGAGCAATACGTTGCTTACAAAGAAGTAGCAGAAGCAATGGAAGGCGAGTCAGTGATTATCCGTACTATGGATATCGGTGGCGACAAAGACCTACCATACATGGACCTTCCACAAGAGATGAACCCGTTCCTAGGCTGGCGTGCAGTACGTATCAGCTTGGATCGTCGTGAAATCCTACGTGACCAACTACGTGGCATCTTACGTGCGTCTGCACACGGTAAACTACGTATCATGTTCCCAATGATCATTTCTGTTGAAGAGATCCGTGAACTGAAAAAAGCAATCGAAGAGTACAAAGTTGAACTTCGCGCTGAAGGCCTAGCTTTCGATGAAGAAATCGAAATCGGCGTAATGGTTGAGACTCCAGCAGCTGCTGCAATCGCACACCACCTAGCGAAAGAAGTATCTTTCTTCTCTATCGGTACTAACGACCTAACGCAATACACTCTTGCGGTAGACCGTGGTAACGAAATGATTTCTCACCTATACAACCCACTATCTCCTGCTGTTCTTACAGTAATCAAGCAAGTGATCGACGCATCACACGCTGAAGGTAAGTGGACTGGTATGTGTGGTGAGCTTGCTGGTGATGAGCGTGCAACGCTACTTCTTCTTGGTATGGGTCTAGATGAGTTCTCTATGAGCGGTATCTCTATCCCTAAAGTTAAGAAAGTAATCCGTAACTCTAACTTCGCTGAAGTTAAAGCTATGGCTGACGAAGCACTATCTCTACCAACAGCTGCTGAAATTGAAGCTTGCGTAGAAAAGTTCATCGCTGAGAAAACTCAGTAATCGCCAATCGCTTAATAACGTTAGACGGCTAAAAATAGTCGTCTAATTTGTTAGATTGGTATAGTATATTCTACAGAATAAAACTAAACGTTAGGAGCATGACACAATGGGTCTGTTTGACAAACTGAAAAAGCTTGTATCTGATGACAGCGCTGATGCTGGTGCAATCGAAATCATCGCACCTCTTTCTGGTGAAATCGTAAACATCGAAGATGTGCCAGATGTAGTTTTCGCTGAAAAAATCGTTGGTGACGGCATCGCGATCAAACCAGCTGGCGACAAAATGGTAGCTCCAGTTAACGGTACTATCGGTAAGATCTTCGAAACTAACCACGCATTCTCTATCGAGTCTGACGACGGTGTTGAGCTTTTCGTTCACTTCGGTATCGATACTGTTGAACTTAAAGGCGAAGGCTTCACTCGTGTAGCTGAAGAAGGTCAATCTGTTAAAGCTGGTGACACTATCATCACTTTCGACCTAGCGCTTCTAGAAGAGAAAGCAAAATCTACGCTTACTCCAGTTGTTATCTCTAACATGGACGAAATCAAAGAGCTGAACAAGCTTTCTGGTTCTGTAACTGTTGGCGAAACTCCAGTTCTTAAAGTAACTAAGTAATCTCGATTACTTATCTGCTTTAATTAAAACGCTACCTAAGGGTGGCGTTTTTTGTGCCTGCTATATAGTTCTAATGCCAGATTACCAGCCGCTTTGGCCTTATACCTAACAACTACAAATCCCCTTCTTCTTTGGGCCTCTCACGAACAGAGATCCCTGACATCTCGCTCGGTTCGATTCTGGGATGACGATTAAACACTATGGTTTAAGCCTGAGTGATTGTTACTCAAACCGACCTCTTCTATACAGTTAGCTATAGAGTCACCAATACCCAACTCCCGTCATTCCCTACAGTGAGGCACGAACGTGATAGGGAATCTCGCTTTCCAATCAACTACCAACACCACAATTCCCCTCTCTTCTCCAAATTTCAGGCAATAAAAAACCCAGCCGAAGCTGGGTCTGTTTAGCGCTCATCTCTCACCACGAGCTAATTTGTGGAAGCCTAACGTCAACACTATCGGTCAACGTGGCTTTTCAATCGATTAACCTAGTAGGCTAAGTGCCGAGTTCGGTGCTTGCTTCGCTTGAGCAAGAATCGAGCTTGAAGCTTGAGAAAGGATCTGAGACTTAGTCATCTGAGTCGTTTCTTTCGCGAAATCGGTATCTTTAATACGGCTCTTAGATGCGTTAACGTTCTCGTTAATGTTGTCTAAGTTGCTGATAGCGTGGTCGAAACGGTTTTGGAAAGCACCTAGCTCAGCACGGTGGCTGTCTACGTACTTAAGTGCTGCATCGATTACTGCTACAGACTCTTGTGCGCCGCCAACAGACGTTACGTCGATAGTATCAACGGTTACGTCTTTACCCGCTTGAATGCCTAGCTCACCAGCAAGACCACCAGAGAAAGACACGTCGCCGCTCACTTTGTTGTTACCAGTGAACATTTGTAGCTTGCCGTCTTCAGTTACAGACGCTTTAACAGAATCTTGTTGACCGTTGATGTACGTTGCTAGCTCTTCGATGTCGTCGCCCGCTTTCGCAGACACATCGATTTCTTGTGCTTGGCCGAAGTTATCAGTGAACGACATTTTTAGGTCATTTGCGCCAGCTTGAACGTTCCAGTCTTTGTCTTTCGCGTTCTCAGTTTGGTAGCTCTTACCACCCATCTGAGCGTTATCAGAGCGCATGTCTTTCAGTTGAAGCATTACCGCTTCACCGTTATCCGCACCGATTTGGAATGATTTAGTACCGTGAGTACCGTTAAGCAGCTTGTTACCACCAAAAGACGTCGTTTCCGCGATACGGTTTAATTCGTCATTCAGTGCTGTTACTTCTTCTTGAATCGCTACACGCTCAGATTTTGAGTTTGAGCCGTTTGAAGATTGTAGAGACAAATCACGCATACGTTGCAGGATGTTGGTTGTCTCGTTCATTGCACCTTCAGCAGTTTGTGCAATTGAGATACCGTCGTTCGCGTTACGTACAGCAACATCAAGGCCGCGGCTCTGAACGTTCAAACGGTTAGAGATTTGTAGGCCCGCAGCGTCATCTTTAGCGCTGTTGATTTTAGAGCCTGAAGCTAGACGCTCCATTGATGTTTGTTGTGCGCTGTTTGCGTTGTTTAGGTAACGTTGCGCTGTCATCGCTGAAACGTTTGTATTTACATTCACTGCCATGGTGACTTCTCCAATTGATTTTCCGGTATAGCGGTTTCCGACGTCTCGGAAAACCAAGTAGTTATCTCTAAGTTACTATTAATAACGGCGTGAATGCTGAAACCTTTAGGAAAAAAACAACAAAATTAACGAAATAGAGAGAAAGGGGAAGAAAGCGTGACTGGCAGTGAAATTATCAAAAAAAGATGAGAAAAACACTAAAGTTGTCGATAAGTCGGTCGAGCGAAAAGTTGTGCTTTTATTAACCAAAGGGCTTTAGTTAAGCTGAATTGCCTTTATAAGATTCGAAGTGATTTATTAACCTAACAAGGTTAAGGCAAGATTGGGCGCTTGCTTAGCTTGAGCCAAAATAGTGGTACTGACTTGTTGCAGTATTTGTTGCTTGAGCATTTGAGTGGTTTCTTTAGCGTAGTCGGTATCTTTGATTCGGCTGTTGGATGTCGCCAAGTTCTCATGAACATTTTCAAGGTTATTGATGGCATGATCAAAACGATTTTGCATTGCCCCTAGTTCAGAACGATGACTATCAACATACTTCATCGCTGTATCCAAAATAGAGACAGCACGCTGCGCGCCACCTACATCAGTCACATTGATGTCATCGACTGATTCGTAATAACCCGCCGACATCGAAAGTTCACTGGCTAACGAACCTGAGAAAGAGATCGTGCCTGCAGTGTCTTCGCCAGACATATAGATCTGAAGCCGCCCTTCATCATTGACGGAAGCAGAGACGAGATCCGTTTGACCATTAATATAAGTCGCCAACTCTTCAATATCATCACCTGCTTTAGCATTAATGGTGAGCTCTTGTGGCTGACCAGAACGGTCGGTAAACGACATCGTCATATCATTCTGGTTGGATTTGACTGCCCACGAGTCACTTGCCATGCCATTGGCGACATAGCTAAAACCACCCATGTTGATGTCATCGGTACGCATATTTTTCAAACCTATCTGCACCGCTTCACCAGAACTGCCACCGATTTGAAATGAAGAACTACCAAAGCTACCGTTAAGGAGTTTTTTACCACCAAACGAGGTGGTTTCAGCAATTCGATTCAACTCATCATTTAGAGCTGTCACTTCTTCTTGAATAGCCGTCCTTTCCGACTGGCTATTCGAACCATTGCTCGCCTGCAGTGACAAATCTCGCATACGCTGCATGATATTGGTGGTTTCATTCATCGCTCCTTCTGCTGTCTGCATAATGGAGATACCGTCGTTAGCATTTCGAACCGCAACATCAATGCCACTCATCTGTGCTTCTAATCGATTCGAGATTTGCAAGCCAGCCGCATCGTCTTTTGCACTATTAATACGACTCCCTGAAGCTAAGCGCTCCAAAGATTGGTTCAGCATGTTATTGGCATTCGACAGATTCCTCTGAGCCACCAGCGCTGAGACATTTGTATTAACAGTTATAGCCATAGACCTTCACTTACAAAAAGATGAATAAAACTCACGATTGCTCTTATATCGACCAATTCATATAAAGCTTTAATAAAAAAGGAGCCCTGAGGCTCCCTTTGTTTATTCTTTTTGAGACGACTTACTTAATCGTTAATGCACTCAACATCTCAGTTGAAGGAGCAAAGTAATACGCGCCAGTCACCGCTTTAGTAAAGCGAAGCAGTTGGTCTGTTTTGCCATCAGTTACGCCGTACATGCTCTCTAACATCGCATCGAAGTTATGACGAACGTTACAGTAAGCAATGAACAATAAGCCGTGGTCGCCCGTAGCAGTACCGTAAGGTAGACTGTGGCGAACAATCTTAAGCCCCTTGCCTTCTTCTTTGATATCCACACGGCCAACGTGAGACGCCGCAGGAACATCATCTAACTCAATTGAATCAGGTTTAGTTCGGCCAATCACTTTCTCTTGTGCCGATACATTCAAACGATTCCAAGCTGGCAGGTTATGCACAAAACGCTGCACCATTACATAACTACCACCAGCGAATTCACCCTCAGGCACAATAGCGACTTCAGCACGTTGTGCGTCTTTCGGGTTTTCAGTGCCATCAACAAAGTCTGTCATGTCACGAGAGTCTAGGAAGCGATAACCATAAGTTTCATCAACCACTTCAACATCAGCTGCTACTTCAGATAGCAATTTACGCAAGATAAAGAAGTGCAGATCATGTCGGTTTGAATGACAGTGAATCAGAACGTCAGACAGTGTGCTCGGTGCTGTGATATAACCTTCACCCAGCACAGGGAAGTCGATCAAATCAGCGGGCGCTGCTTGCTCGAACCTATCCCAAAAAGCTTTTGAGAACGCAACCGATGCCGTTAAGTTCGCATCAGGCTGAGTTTGGTTTAGTTCGTCGATTAGAGTCGGAAGCTTTTGAATTTCTGCTAGTACATTAGCAGTATTAGCGTTCACTTTAAGTTGAACGTAAAGCGCGAAAGGCCCAGCTTCAGGCAAAATAGCACTTTGAACGTTAGGCTGCTCATTTGAAACATTAAGCATAGATTATTCCTTCCAGTTTTAGCTTCTAAGTATAATTGTGAATGGGACAAATGTTTTGATGAGAATCAGTCTTCGAGCTCAACCACTTTAAAGCAATCCCTTGCAGCATGGCTATTGGTTAGATAAAGCGCTAACCACAGCAGCAACAATAGGGTGATGCCATTTGACCAACGGAACCATCCGTTATCCAAATAGATTAAATAAATCGTATGGGAGCCCTGTGCCAAGATAGCCATCATGGTAACCCAACGTCCCCATGACACGACTTTGTTAAGGCGCTTTCTATCTGGCGATCTTAGCCCAAATAACCACATCAGCAGCAAACTAGGCACACTCAACGCGATCCCGACATAAAACATCTGATGGTCTGGGTAGATTATCTCAAGAATATCGGTTCCCGATTCTCGGCTTGCGCCTGCAACAATGAAAACGACCAAGGCTTTCGCAAGAAACAACCAACCTAGCCAGAGCAAGATTGGAGCTTTCAAAAAGCCGTGCTTGTCGTATTGTTCTATGGAGTACCGCACAAATCTCACTTTCACTTATTTTCAAACCAACACTTTAACGCAAATCATTCATACTTAACTAGCTTTGCGTTATCTTAGTAGCCAATCCGTTTTAATTGTCGAACTCAGTATGAAAAACAAAACTAATACGCCCTCTGTTGAATCTCAACAGGAAGCACTGAAGATAGCCAAAGCGACTCAAAAGCCAGCTCAAACCAAAGAACAAACTAAACTGATTGCTCAGGGTATCGAGAAAGGCATCGCACTGTACAAGAAACAGCAAAAAGAACGCAGCCGCCAAGCCGATAAAGCTAAAAAGCGCGTACAGAAAGAGAAGCAGACTCTACAAGCGAACCAAGACCAAGACCAAGACCAAGAACAGAATGTCGACTTGGATAATGAAACAACATCAAATCACGCCAGTAAATTGCCGTGGTTACTACTGTTCGCAAGCTGGGTAGGCTTCGCGATTTATTTGATGCAATAGCAGGGTAAACGTATGAAAAAGGAATTAGTCGCTTTGGCTATGAGTGGCATGTTACTCGGGTGTACCAAACCCACATCAACGCCTCATAGTAAAGCGGACAAGGTACAAATGGATTACCACGGCCTGATTAACATCGAGCAGTGTGAGTATAAAGGGGAAATCACTGGCAGCGAAGGTCATTGGTACAGCTACTTGTTCTTTCCCAATGACGCCCTGATTCAAGGTGCGATGAATGAGCTTAAATCGAATGCCATTGAGCTAGGCGCAGACACCGTCATCTTTACCCTACCCCAAGATTTCAGCACTTCCGTGACTATGCTTGGTACCGCCTACCTGTGCGAGTAAGCAACTAAAGCGGCATATCGATATGCTTTGATTTTATGACACCCAAAAGAAAGCCAGCTTTCGCTGGCTTATGCACTAAATCCAAGGCTTGTTGCTATATCGCCTTTACGCTGGATAACCCATTGACTGTCAAATGGCCCCCAGTCGGATAACTGGTAATAGCCATCATTATGACGTCGCCCATCTTGAACAAACATAAGTTCGATACCGATCCCCGGTAACGCCTTGAGTACATCTTGAATAGTACGACGAGGCCACCCCGTTTTTTCGATGAGTTTAGGCACATTTGGCCTATCAAGGCTTTCCACTAACAATGCTAAATATAGCCGCCTTGCAAAAACAGGACTCAACTCCATTGACACCTCCTATATATGTGCAGCTCAATTATTTCTTTTTTCGCTGACAACATGTTGAGGCTGATCAATAAGTCTCCAATAGTGACATTTTCTTACGCTTTTTTTTCACTCTATGAAATATTCATCACTCTATTTTGTCTGAGTTGCTGCTTCCTGATAGGATTCAACTCATAACAATGAAATAAAATCACTCAAAGGAAGAATAATGACTATCACCATGTTTGGTATCCCAAATTGCGACACCATTAAAAAAGCAAAGAAATGGCTCGAAGCTGAAGGTATCGAGTTCGAATTTCACGATTATCGCAAACAAGGCATCACAGAAGAGCTAGTAACAAGCTTCTGCTCTGAGCTAGGTTGGGAGCTTGTGCTAAACAAACGTGGTACGACTTATCGCCAACTTTCTCAAGAACAGAAAGACACCCTAACAGAAGAAAAAGCGGTGACTTTGCTTGTTGAACAACCTGCAATGATCAAGCGCCCAATCTTAAAAGTTGAGGGTAAGCTTCACATCGGATTTAAAGCCGACCAATACGCGGCTATTTTTGCTTAGATCGTTGTATTTACATAGACAGACAACAGGACGTTGATCAGTGAATCAGCGCCTAAAAATTAATGACTAGACGTTTTATTTAAACAAGGAATTCAAGGATGACAGATAGCCCAACTTTGGCTCTGGCAAAAGACCTAATCAGCCGTCAATCGGTAACACCAGAAGATGCAGGCTGCCAAGACCTGATGATTGAACGCTTAAAAGCACTCGGTTTTGAAATCGAAGTGATGGTATTTGAAGATACGACCAACTTCTGGGCTCGTCGTGGTACTGAAGCGCCTCTGTTTGCTTTTGCTGGTCACACTGATGTGGTACCTGCAGGCCCAATCGAACAGTGGAACACTAAGCCATTCGAACCGACTATCGTAGACGGTTTCCTACATGGCCGTGGCGCTGCTGATATGAAAGGCTCTCTGGCTTCAATGATTGTTGCCGTCGAGCAGTTCATTGCCAAACACCCAGACCACACAGGCTCAATTGGTTTCCTGATCACTTCAGATGAGGAAGGTCCTTTCATCAACGGTACTGTACGTGTTGTTGAAGCATTAATGGCGCGCGGTGAAAACATCGATATGTGTATCGTTGGTGAACCATCGAGCACTGAGTTCGTGGGTGATGTCGTGAAGAACGGCCGTCGTGGCTCTATCACTGGCGACCTAACGATTAAAGGCACACAAGGTCATGTTGCCTACCCTCACCTAGCAAACAACCCAGTACACAGCTCTCTGCTTGCTATTAATGAGCTAGCAACAACTGAGTGGGATAAAGGTAATGATTACTTCCCGCCAACCAGTTTCCAAATTCCAAATGTGAGTGCGGGTACTGGTGCTTCAAACGTGATCCCTGGTGAGTTTAATGTTCAGTTTAACCTACGCTTTAGTACAGAGTTAAGCAACGACATCATCGTTGAGCGCATCACAACGACACTCGACAAGTATGATTTCGAATACGACCTAAGATGGACATTCAATGGCGACCCGTTCTTAACAGACGCAGGTTCACTGCTTGATGCTATTGTTGATGCAGTGGGTCACGTCAATGATGTGAAACCAGCACTGCTAACGACTGGCGGTACATCTGATGGTCGCTTTATTGCACGTATGGGCGGACAAGTGGTTGAACTAGGCCCTGTGAATGCAACGATTCACAAGGTTAACGAATGCGTGAAGGTAGCCGATTTAGAAAAGCTAACTGACATGTACGAAAGAACATTAGTGAACCTATTCGCTAAATAGTCTTTCATCAGCGATTCATAGCATCCAATTATTGAGAGACTCGTTATGACACCAGAGCAGCTTACCGGACAATCAGATTCTCATCTAGAGCCTAGCCTGATCGGCACCAAGACCTTCTTGGTCCACAGTGAGGTTAAGAATGACCTGAATAATTTGATTGAAGCTGCTCAGCTCGCTGGTTTTAAAATGGAGATTGCCAGTGGCTTTCGCGACTATGAAAGGCAATCTCTGATTTGGAACCGTAAGTTTTCTGGCGAAGCTCCGATATTAGATTCAGAAAGCCAACCTCTTGATGCTTCAAAACTGACCGAACAACAAAAGCTATCGGCTATCCTGAGATGGTCTGCGCTTCCCGGCGCGAGTCGTCATCATTGGGGTTGTGACTTCGATGTCTTTGCTCGTAACCACTTACCTGAAGGCATACATCTGCAATTAGAACCATGGGAATACCTTACTGGCCACCAGCAATCGTTTTACCAATGGCTATCAGTTCATGCTGCACAATTTGGTTTCTTCTTTCCTTACAGCCAAGATTTGGGTGGTGTGGCGATCGAACCATGGCATATCAGCCATCGCAAAGTATCGGAGTCGTGTTTATCACAGTTATCTCCGACTTTACTTGGCAAGCAACTCCAATCTAAGCCAGTATTAGGGTATGAGATTATTATGGAGCAGCTAGACGAGATCTATGCACGCTTCGTAGCGAATATCAGTCATTAGGAGCGCTTATGTTGGAGTGGCTTACAAACCCTTGGGTTATCATCATCATCGCAGTTAGCGTTGTTGTGGGTAACATCGCAGCGCTCAAACAGACAGCCAATATGGATCTGACGGGGCGTGGTAAAACTGAGCGAGATTTAGATAAGCTCAATCGCTCGGATAAACTTAACCAAGAGAAAGCTGAAAAAGAAGAATCCAAAGACAATAAAGACGCATAGCCTTTTGCTTTGGCTAATCAGCTTGATTGACCAATTTTGATTGACCAATGTAGCCTGATGACAACGAATACAATAAAAAAGAGGACACAGTGTGTCCTCTTTTTTATTTGCTTTTGCTAATCACAAGGCTGATTTAACTCAGCTTGTGACGGCTTGAATGACTACTCAGCTTTCGCTTCTTTGTCATCTTTGGTTTGGTCAGCAATATGCGCTAATACCGGAACCATAGACTTAAGCAGCTCTTCTTCTACTGGCTTACCTGATGCATCCGTTACGTTGATTGACGTACGGTTGCCAAGGTCACCAAATAGGAAGTTGTAAGTGCCTGGCGCTAAGTCGATAGGCTGTAGGCCAATTTCTTCCCAGAACTCATCATCTGGTGCTGCGTACTTCGCCTTCACCGTACCCTGAGATTGATTGCGTTCTTCAAGCTCAAAGCCCATTTCAGGCAACAAGTTAGGCAGACGCTGCCAGAATACATTGTATGGCGTACGAGCAATAATCACAGGGAAACCACTACGGTCAGCACCCATTGAAATTGGAATACGCTTCACCAACTCTTGCGCTTTCAGCGCCGCTTCAGCACGAAGGTTTTCATCGTACTTAGCCATAACTAGGTTGGTCAGGAACGCGTTGTAACGCTCTTTATTGGTTGCCGTTACTGTTTTCTCTTCAGTACCTTCACGCCAATCAATCAGATTAATCTTGAAGCCATGACGGTTGTTTGCTTGGAAGCGAGAGATAGAGTAACGACTACCAATCTCTACGTCTTCATCTTCAGAAACCCAAGTTACCCAATCGGTCTCAATCTCATTCTCTGATTGCTCACGAATACCAATACCACGTTGAGCCAGCATATCTACAGCCGTTTGCCACACGCGGTCTGCCTCTTCTGCGCGAAGAAGCCATAGTGTCACTTCACCGTTTTGACGCTCAGCACGAGCACCCGGGATCAGTTCAAGAACCTGTTGCGGTGGACGAACATCCACTTCACGACCAGTACCACCACTGAATTCACCGCTTGGGATGTCAAAATTTGGGTAGAACTGAGGCTGAGCATCTACAGGCAATTGCCATTGTGAAAACTCAGGTGTTTCTAAGTATTCGAAATCATCTTTGGCTTGGCGACGTTGAGTCGGGTTGCCAGAACATGCTGTAAGAACGAAAACAGCCAGTGACCCAATCACTAGCTGGTGAGAATACTTCATTTATACTCCTAAATGCCGAAGGTTCGCTTCGGCATCACTTCATACGTTTTAGTAAATGCACGCTTCAGTCATTGCTTGAGCAACAACAGGTTGAGCTGGCTCTGACAGTTCAGTCAGCGGTAGACGTAAGCCACCTTCAGCAATCAGACCCATTTTATGAACCGCCCATTTTACGGGAATAGGGTTAGACTCAACGAACAAATTCTTATGTAGAGGCATCAAACGCTCATTGATCGCTTCCGCTTCTTCAAACTTACCTTCTTTTGCTAGCTTGAACATGGTTGCCATATCAGCGGCTGCAACATTGTTCGTTACAGAGATCACGCCATCGCCACCACGCTTAACAAATTCTAGGCCTGTTAAGTCATCACCACTTAGTAAGATAAAGTCTTCGCCACAAAGTTCACGGTGAATTGCAATTCTGTCGAGATCACCCGTCGCATCTTTCAGTGCAACGATGTTTTCGATCTCAGCAAGACGAGCAACCGTTTCTGGCAACAAGTCTACCGCAGTACGACCTGGAACATTGTATAGAATTTGTGGAACGTCACTGACTTCAGCAATCGCTTTGTAGTGTTGGTACAAACCTTCTTGAGTCGGTTTGTTGTAGTAAGGCGTTACGCTCAGGCAACCAGCAATACCAGAACCATTCAACAAACGGCTGAATAGAACAGATTCATGAGTTGCATTTGCACCTGTACCAGCGATAACGGGAATACGACCATCAGCAAATTCAACGATCTTGTTGACGACTTTGACATGCTCTTCAATAGTGAGTGTTGAAGACT
Organism: Vibrio sp. 10N.247.311.13; assembly: GCF_041467595.1. Lineage (NCBI taxonomy): Bacteria > Pseudomonadati > Pseudomonadota > Gammaproteobacteria > Vibrionales > Vibrionaceae > Vibrio > Vibrio sp. 10N.247.311.13. Next base: position 74,956 of record NZ_JBFSUX010000006.1, read on the forward strand.
CACCTGTTGTGCCAACCGCAACCAGACCATCACTACCTGCAGCAATATGGTGCTCAACTAACTTTTTAAGGCTGTCGAAATCCACTTCACCATCTGTATTAAATGGCGTAACTAGCGCAACGATACTTCCTGAAAACATGTCTATCTCCCTTAATTTATTCTTTTTGCATGTTACTGTAAGCCAATCAATAAACACAAGACATTAAAGTGGCTTACCGGCAACATCTGCATTAAATATTGTCGTATGTTTGAGGTAAAACGACTTCTAACGGCGTTCTACCTAGAATTTGGGTAACCTGCACTCAATCTAGCGGATAGCACATCACTGGATGTCAGTAACAAGTAAGCTGTGCTCTCATCGCTCTATCTCATTTTTTAACGCGCTCGATATTCTTATCATTGGTTGCATGTTCGAAGCAAGGTCGCACATAAAAAGCCCCGCACGCACGCTTATTCCACGAGCTAACTGTGCTAACATGCATGAATCAATGGAATATAAAGAGACGTGATTTTATGACTCAACATCTAGTAATCACAGCTGTGGGCACTGATCGCCCAGGTGTATGCAACCAAGTGGTTCATTTAGTCACCCAATCAGGCTGTAACATTATTGATAGCCGTATCGCCCTGTTTGGCGAAGAATTTACGCTTATCATGCTGCTGTCTGGAAAGGCAAACAACATTACCCGCGTTGAAACCACCTTGCCCTTGCTTGGACAAGAGCACGACTTGATTACGATTATGAAGCGAACCTCAACTCATGATGTTATTGAGAACTCTTACACAGTAGAGGTGTTCGTTGAGTCAGACGATAAAATCGGACTTACTGAGCAGTTTACCCAGTTCTTCGCAGACCGAAACATCGGCCTCGATTCGTTAAGTGCACGAACCATCAATAAATCTAAGGTTCAACTCGACAACGACCAATTCCATATCTCTATTACCGCTTCTGTGCAATCAGAATGTAACTTGATGCAGCTACAAGAAGAATTCGATTCGCTGTGTCAGAGCCTATCAGTCCAAGGCTCGCTCAACTTTATCAAAAACAGTCTTTAAAAAGGAAATGTCATGAATACGCTAACGGCTGGTGTTCCAGCACCTGCTTTTTCTCTTCCAGATCAAGATGGCAATATCGTATCTCTTGGTGACTTCAAAGGTAAAAAAGTACTTTTCTATTTTTACCCTAAAGCAATGACTCCAGGTTGTATTGTGCAAGCGGAAGGCCTGCGTGATATCAAAACACAGCTTGATGACCTAAACGTGGTTGTTCTAGGTGTGAGTGTTGACCCAGTAAAACGCCTACCAAACTTCGTTGAAAAGAAATCTCTAAACTTCACACTGCTATCTGATGAAGACCATAGCGTTGCTGAACAGTTTGGCGTTTGGGGCGAGAAAAAATTCATGGGTAAAATCTACGACGGTCTGCACCGTATTAGCTTCCTAATTGATGAAGAAGGTCAGATTGAACATGTCTTCAACAAGTTCAAGACTAAGACTCACCACGAAGTGGTTCTAGATTACTTCAATCAAGAAGCTTAAGGGCGATTTGAGTGAGTTAATGACTTAGATTCATCACTCTCTAAGGCAATAGCAACACTCATTAAGCTAATTATTAAGCTAAGAGCAAAAAGGCCGAACATCATGGATGTTCGGCCTTTTTCTATAACAAGATCAATTACTTTTGATGTTCGGGGTCATCGTCTAATGCGTGACTCGGTAAGGCATTCCAAACCGCCTTAACTAACGTTGCCAACGGGATAGCAAAGAACACGCCCCAGAATCCCCACAGTCCACCAAACACTAACACGGCAACAATAATGGCCACTGGGTGCAGGTTCACCGCTTCAGAGAAAAGAACAGGAACGAGCACGTTACCATCTAGCGCTTGGATAATACCGTAAGCGAGAAGCAACCAGTAAAACTGAGGCTCTAATCCCCACTGGAACAGGCCTACAATCGCCACAGGAACAGTCACAGCTGCCGCGCCGATATAAGGGATCAGTACCGAGAAGCCAACCGCGACAGCCAACAAGACTGAATAACGCAGATCCAGAATCGCAAAGGTTACGTAGCTGACACCACCAACAATTAAAATCTCTAAGACTTTACCGCGAATGTAGTTCGAGATTTGCTGGTTCATCTCTTCCCATACTTTGGTCGCTAAACGACGATTTCGAGGAAGTACACCGCTCGCCATTCTGATCATCTCTTCTTTGTCTTTTAACAAGAAGAAAATAAGCAGTGGTACAAGAATCAAGTAAACCGCTAAGGTCGCTAAGCTCACAAGAGAAGCAAGAGAACCTTTGACAACACTTTCACCAAAACCTAACGCTTTGTTCTTGGCGTTAGACATAATGGACTCAACGATCTGCAGGTTAGCTAATTCTGGATAGCGTTCAGGAATCGTCGCAATGAAGTTTTGCAAGCTGCCATACATGCTTGGGATATCATTAATTAGATTGCCCACTTGTTGCCAAATGGTTGGTACCAAGCCAAAGATCGCAAGTAGCATCACGCTAAAGAACATCATGATCACCAACATCACCGAAGGCGTTCTTGGAACACCGAGTCTTTGAAGTTGGGTAACAGGCCACTCAAGCAAATAAGCCAACACAATCGCAACCAAGAGTGGTGCAATTAGGTGACCAAAGAAGTAGATCGTAATAAAGCCGAAGAGAATGATGGCAACCAAACTGACAGCATGGGGATCAGAGAAACGTCGTTTATACCAACGATTGACCATTTCAAGCATCTGACTGCAATTCCTTTTTAGTGACGAGGAGATGATGGTAATTAGAGCAAACCTCAGTGATGACGTCATAGGCTTGCTTAGACAAATAAGTAACAATATCTTTCATCGAACTGTTATCAGACACATAAATTGACAATGACTGCCCTACTTCTAACTTTACACTGTGACGCTTGGCTAATAATAGCGCCATTGGACAGCGCTCTTGGCGTAAATCTAGAATATTAGGTGTCATTCTTGAGCTCGATGCTTATTATAAGGGTCGTATTGTAATCTGTTTTTGAAAACGCGCCATCATTCATTCATCCTCCTTCATGATAGCGCACGCACTTGGCAAAGGTTAAATCAGATAAAGAACCAATTTCCATTGCACTTGTCTTACTGTCAGAAGAAACGGAGTATTACTGACTAATATGTTTAAACGCGCTCGCTCAATTGCTTGCTTATGCATCGCAGCTACATTAAGCACCCCAACTATGGCGAATACCAATAGTTTGGAGCTACCAGATATCGGTACCGCTGCTGGCGGCACACTCACTATCGACCAAGAGCTTATCTATGGTGATGCCTACATGCGCATCATCAGAAGTAGCCAGCCTATCGTAAACGACCCAGTTCTAAATCTATATATTGATACTCTTGGCCATCGTCTGGTCGCGAACGCAAATGATGTAAAGACACCTTTCCAGTTCTTTATGATCCGTGACCGCAACATCAACGCCTTTGCTTTCTTTGGTGGTTATGTTGCTTTGCACTCAGGTCTATTCCTGCATGCACAATCTGAAAGTGAATTAGCTTCTGTATTAGCGCACGAAATCGCGCACGTAACCCAACGTCACTTAGCGCGTAGTATGGAAGACCAAGCGCGCCGCTCTCCAGCAACCATTGCAGCGCTAGCAGCCTCTGTATTACTGGCAATTGCAGCTCCTGAAGCCGGCATTGCAGCCCTAACGGCAACGACTGCGGGTAATATGCAAAGCCAAATCAACTACACCCGTAGTAATGAAAAAGAAGCCGACCGCTTTGGTATCAACACGCTAGCAAAAGCTGGGTTTGATGTGAATGCGATGCCACGTTTCTTTGGCCGTTTAGCTGATGAATATCGCTATGCGAGCACACCACCGCCAATGCTACTGACTCACCCATTACCAGAAGACCGAATTACCGATTCACGTGCTCGTGCTCGTAGTTACCCGCCACTGAAACTGGCTCCCTCTCTGGACTACCACCTAGCAAGAGCCCGCATTGTTGCGCGCTATGCTGGCATTAATAATGATGCTGCTCTTGATTGGTTTGAGCGTCAGCTAAAGAAAGCCCCTAAAGCTTTGGTTCCGTCATTAGAATATGGCCAAGCACTGGTTTACCTAGACTCTAAAAAATTAGACAAAGCAGAGCCCATCCTGAACAAGCTGATTAACAGCGATCCAACCAACCTGTTTTATCTAGATGCTATTTCGGATCTGCACATCGAGAAGAAGCAGCCTGAGATTGCGATTAAAGAACTTAAATCGGCACTGGTTCGTCAACCAAACAACCCGGTTCTGACCATTAACTACGCCAACGCACTGATTGAAAATGAAGATCTTCAAGAAGCGGTTCGCGTATTGCAGCGTTACACGCACGATAACCCGAATGACACCAATGGCTGGCACTTACTTTCAAAAGTAAATACGAGCCTTGGTAATAGCGACGAAGAACTGGCTGCTCGTGCAGAAATTTTGGCACTGCAAGCCAACTGGAACAAAGCGATTCAGTACTACACGCAAGCAAGCCAAATCGCAGAATTAGGAAGCCTAAAACAAGCACGCTACGACGCTCGAATTGATCAGCTAATGATTCAACGAGAGCGCTTCTTGTCGCTACAATAGAGTGTTTACTGGTAACAGCTCGTTACCAGAATAAAAAGAAAGCTCAACGTTACACAAAAAAGAAGTCACCCCTGGTGGCTTCAGCTAAACAACTAAATCAAAAATAATAATGAGGAAGAACCATGTCTGTCGTGATTTATCATAACCCACGCTGCTCAAAGAGCCGTCAAACTCTAGAAGTGCTTCAGGAAAACGGCGTACAGCCAGAGGTAATCAAATACCTAGAGACTCCGTTAACAGTTGAACAGCTGAAAGTACTGTTCACTCAGCTTGGTTTTGACAGTGTTCGCGACATGATGCGCACCAAAGAAGCGGACTACAAAGAAGCAAACCTTGGTGATGCTTCAGTCACTGATGAAGATCTTTTCGCCGCGATGGCAACCAATCCAAAACTGTTTGAGCGCCCAGTCGTTGTCGCGAACAACAAAGCAAAAATTGGTCGTCCACCAGAGCAAGTGCTAGAGATTCTGTAATCCAATATGAGCATTAACATTCTTGTTCTTTACTACAGCCGCCACGGCAACACACAAGCTCTAGCAAGGCAGATTGCACGAGGGATTGAGTCTATTCCAAACTGTGAAGCCATGTTAAGAACGGTGAACGACGTGTACACGGTAGAAGAGCAGCCTGATTCACGCTATCAACCAACCGATCCTATTGCCTCGTTACAAGAGCTTCGATCTTGTGATGGTTTGGCGCTAGGCAGTCCGGTTTGGTTTGGTAACATGGCCGGGCCAATGAAGCACTTTTGGGATAGCACGACATCAATGTGGATCAATGGTGATCTCATCGATAAGCCAGGTTGTGTATTTACCTCTTCTTCATCATTGCATGGTGGTCAAGAGACAACACAACAAAGCATGATGTTGCCCCTGCTTCATCACGGCATGTTAGTCGTGGGCATCCCCTACTCAGAACCGGCGCTGCACACCACTCAAACTGGTGGTACGCCTTATGGTGCAAGCAGTACTGGAGAGAGCGCTTCATTGAGCAAAGAAGAGATTGAGTTGGCGCAAAACCTAGGTAAACGCCTAGCGCGCATCGCAATAAATCAGAAGGGAATTTCTCAATGATGTATATGCCAGAGAAGGCTATGTCTCCCAAAACCAAGCTATTTCGCTACCTTGCTTTAGCGGGCAACTTGTCACTGTTATTCTGGGTGGTGGCTTGGCAGATGACGCTTTCACCGCACCCTCATCTCAGTAATGTCACACTGGCGATTGCTTGGGCTATCCCGCTGTTATTGCCATTACCGGGCATTTTAGCAGGAAAACCTTATACGCACGCATGGGCAAATTTCGTCTTGATGCTCTATTTCCTACACGCATTAACTATCTTGTATGTAGACGATGGTGAACGTTTATTAGCGGCTGTAGAACTGCTTCTGACGACTCTAGGTTTCGCGGGCAATATCTTATTTACTCGCTTTAGAGCCAAAGAGTTAGGCATCAAGTTGAAGCGTCTTTCTGAAGTAGAAAAGAGAGAAAAAGCTAAGTTCGAGCAATAATATTGAGCCCATGCTTTTAAACTGACCGCTTACAAACAAAAAGCCCTGCGAGATTGCTCTTGCAGGGCTTTTTTCAAGTTTTCATTTCAATCAGTCATGTCAGCTGACAATTATGAGCGAACCCACTCGTATACCAAGCTTGGCTTAGCATGTACTGGCGCAGTGATGGTTAGATCTTCTGTACTAGAATCCTCTAACGTTGCGTCAGGCGTATTCGTTAGCTCAGCATCCTCAGATATCTCGTTGCCCTTAATCACTTGTACGCCTGAGTCAGTTTCGTCACCAACGACTTCAGCAGCGTCTGTTGAATCATCACCTACAGACATTGTGTTGTCTTGAGTTTCAAATTCAGGGCTCACTTCAGGCTCAATGTAAGATTCTTCAACCTTCGCGACTTGTCGAATACTTGCTACTTCTTGCTCAAACTCTTGTTGAGTCGACAATAAGTGAATTCGGAAAGTGACTTCGTTGTTCTGAATCTTCAGAATATCTAGGCTTGCCACCGAGTTTAGACGCTTAAGTGCGTTCTCTAACTGGAAGAAGTCTTGAGCATTATTCAGGCTAATAAACTGCGTTAAAATCGATTCTGATGACTCACTCGCTACCGTCACAGCACTTTTTCCTGCGTAGTAGTTACTGATTTGGTCAACTAACTTCTTAGAAGTCGTGTCGCTGTTACCCGATAGTGAACCACTTACAGGCGATGTTGGTGCACTCGTCAATTGACTTGGCTTTTGATCGTATAGAGCCCAACGTAGGCCTGAAGATTGAGCCTTTATCACCAACACAGCATCAACAGGATAACGCTGACTCGCTTTACTGATTGGCGTAACAAAGCTACCCCACAAATCAGAAGTCGCAATACCCGTAATATCGTCAAAGTCACCCACAGGCAGCGTTAGAGGCAAGCCACGCTCTTTTGCGTTAGCTTGTAAGCTAGCTGCTAACTGTGAGTTAGAGTGTTCCCACACGATATTCTTGTCGTAGTTGTCCTCTTCCACCAGCCAAACAAGGATGTTTGAACGCGTGTCAGGCCAGTACGGTAACTGTGCTTGAGTCAATAGCGAACGGATTTGAGCACCGTTAAAACGCATACGCAATGTTGAGTGGTCATTGCTTTCACCAAAACTCATTTGAGACATGTACTGCGAACTCTTGCGCATCGCCTTTTGAATCGTCTCATTCGAAGCGACATCAGTTTGGCCGGTCGCACGTATCAATACCTGCTCCATACCTGTATTTCTTGCCACTTGTTCTGGCTGTTTGTCTTCAGCGTTAATCGCAACTTCAGCACTAAAAATATCTACTTGAGTTAAGGCATAACTCGGAGAGGCTAATAGTCCCATCAACAACAATGCTATGTAGCGCATACTGATCCTAATATTCAAATCTTGTGCCTAGATGATAAGCAACTATGGATTGAGGGGCAAGGTCGATAGAGCCCACTGTGTTTAATAACCACAAAATATCACCTGGCCATGATAAATCGCTCACTTATAAACTGAATTTCTAGGGCTTAGATGGATATAAAACATCATTAAGATAAATAAATTTGATCTATTTGGTGTGGCAATCGATTGCTAAGTGATAGAATCCCGCGAATTTTATTTTTCGCTTTTCATATAACGACCATTTTAAGGACATAACATGAAAAATGCTTTGCAAGGTGCGCAAATGCTGTTCGTAGCTTTTGGTGCGCTTGTACTCGTGCCGCTACTAACAGGACTTGATCCTAACGTTGCACTCTTTGGCGCAGGTATCGGTACCCTTTTATTCCAACTTATTACACGCCGTTCAGTGCCAATCTTCTTAGCGTCTTCTTTCGCATTCATCGCGCCTATCATGTTTGGTATTCAAACTTGGGGTGTCGGTGCAACCATGGGCGGCTTGATGGCGGCGGGTGTTGTGTATGTACTAATGGGCGCGTTAATTAAAGTTCGTGGCGTTGGCTTCATCCATAAACTGCTTCCACCAGTCGTTGTTGGCCCTGTGATCATGGTTATCGGTTTAGGTCTTGCACCTGTTGCAGTTAACATGGCGCTAGGTAAGACAGGCGATGGTGCGGTTCAGCTTGTTGATGCAGACGCTGCCCTATGGATCTCTTCAATTTCACTGTTAGTGACGATTGTCATCAGTGTGTTTTCAAAAGGCTTCCTTAAGCTACTGCCAATCTTCGGTGGTATTGTTGCGGGTTACATCACCAGCTTGGTATACGGCGCGGTAGACTTCACTCCAGTAGCGCAAGCATCTTGGTTAGCACTGCCAAACTTCACAACGCCAGAGTTCAACATCAACGCTATCTTTTTTATGGTATTTGTCGCGATTGCACCTGCCGTTGAACACGTAGGTGATATGCTTGCGATATCTAACGTGACCGGTAAAGACTACCTTAAGAAGCCAGGCTTACACCGCACTATTACTGGTGATGGTGTGGCAACGATTGCCGCTTCTATGCTGGGCGCGCCACCCAATACAACCTACAGTGAAGTAACGGGTGCTGTAATGCTGACTAAAGCATTCAACCCAGTGATCATGACTTGGGCTGCAGTCACAGCCATCGTTCTTGCATTGGTTGGCAAGCTAGGCGCACTACTTCAAACGATTCCGGTTCCTGTAATGGGCGGTATCATGATTCTTCTGTTTGGCTCTATCGCAACCGTAGGTCTTAACACGCTAATCAAGAACAACGTTGACCTTCACAAATCACGTAACCTTGTCATTGTTGGTATTACCCTAGTATTCGGTATTGGCGGCATGGCTTTTGGTATCGGCGATTTCAGCCTACAAGGCGTAAGCTTATGCGGTATCGTGGCGATTCTACTTAACCTAGTACTTCCAGAAGAGCTAGGTGACAACACTGTGGTAGATAAAGCTCAAATCGATTAATGAGTCGGTAAGGCTAGATTCCAAAGAATCACAACCTAACAAGATCAAAAAAGGGAGAGCATCGAATGCTCTCCCTTTTTATTAATACGGTTAATTCAGCGAGTTAAGGAACTGTTTAGAGTCACTTAAGCTGAAACCGAATTACTTAGTACCGAAGATCTTATCGCCAGCATCGCCAAGACCAGGAACAATGTAGCCCTTGTCGTTTAGCTTCTCATCGATTGCAGCCGTGTAAAGCTCAACATCTGGGTGCGCTTTTTCTAGAGCCGCAATACCTTCAGGAGCCGCTACAAGAACAAGAATCTTGAAGTGCTTACAACCTTTCTCTTTCATTAAGTCGATAGTCGCGATCATAGAACCACCCGTTGCAAGCATTGGGTCTACCACTAGAGCGATACGCTCATCGATGTTAGATGCAAGCTTGTTGAAATATGGAACTGGCTCAAGCGTTTCTTCGTCACGGTAGATACCAACAACGCTGATACGTGCGCTTGGGATGTGCTCAAGAACACCGTCCATCATGCCTAGACCAGCACGTAGGATTGGCACTACTGTTACTTTTTTACCTTTAATTTGGTCAACTTCAACTGGGCCGTCCCAACCATTAATAGTTACACGTTCAGTTTCAAAGTCTGATGTCGCTTCGTATGTTAGAAGGCTACCCACTTCTGTCGCTAGCTCACGAAAACGCTTAGTGCTAATCTCACCTTCACGCATCAGGCCAATTTTATGTTTTACTAGCGGGTGTTTCACTTCAACAACTTTCATTTCCAACTCCGGCAATATTTAAACAAACCTGTAGATTATACACGAACTCTAAGGTTATTTCAGAATCTTTATTCTAATAAAAAAAACCGCGCAAACGTTTGCTCTTGGTAATCAAGCCCTGTTAGAATAGCGCCGTTTTCACATCCAACTTAAGTTCGAGGACTATCCCGTGAGTGGTAATACTTCTTCTCTAAGCTACAAAGACGCTGGTGTTGATATCGACGCAGGTAATGCACTAGTAGACCGTATTAAAGGTGCTGTTAAACGCACTCGTCGCCCTGAAGTAATGGGCGGTATTGGTGGCTTTGGCGCCCTATGTGAACTTCCAACGAAATACAAAGAGCCGGTACTTGTTTCAGGTACTGATGGTGTTGGTACTAAACTTCGCCTTGCTTTGGATCTGAAAAAACACGACACCATTGGTATCGACCTAGTGGCAATGTGTGTGAACGACCTAATCGTTCAAGGTGGTGAGCCGCTATTCTTCCTAGACTACTACGCAACAGGTAAGCTAGATGTAGATACAGCAGCAGACGTTGTTTCTGGTATCGCTGAAGGTTGTGTTCAAGCTGGTTGTGCACTAATCGGTGGTGAAACGGCTGAAATGCCAGGCATGTACGAAGGCGACGACTACGACGTAGCTGGTTTCTGTGTTGGTGTTGTAGAAAAAGCGGACATCATTGACGGCACTAAAGTAGCAGCAGGCGACGCACTTATCGCTGTTGGTTCAAGTGGTCCACACTCAAACGGTTACTCTTTAATTCGTAAAGTTCTAGAAGTTTCTGGTGCTGATAAGAGTGAAGAACTAGAAGGTCGCACTATCGGTGAGCACCTACTAGAACCTACTAAGATTTACATCAAATCGGCACTTAAGATGATTGCTGAGCATGACATTCATGCTATCTCGCACATCACAGGTGGTGGTTTCTGGGAAAATATCCCACGCGTACTTCCTGAAGGCACTAAAGCAGTCATTGATGGCAAGAGCTGGGAATGGCCTGCTATCTTCAACTGGCTACAAGAGAAAGGTAACGTGGAAACATTTGAAATGTACCGCACTTTCAACTGTGGTGTAGGCCTAGTTGTTGCTCTACCTAAAGATCAAGCAGACGCTGCTGTTGAACTACTGAAAGCTGAAGGCGAAAACGCTTGGGTTATCGGTGAGATCGCAAACGCTGAAGCTGGCGAAGAGCAAGTTGAAATTAAATAAGTGATACGCTCACTTACTTAGTTAATCAATGAGGACCTAATGGTCCTCATTTTGCTATTTAGCCCGCAGAAACCTTAGTTTATGTAGGTACATTGTAAACAATTCAGTTAATCAATCGTATGACCCACTCTATGAAAAACAATCACTCAAATAAAACCAGTCACTCTCAGAAAAACATCGTTGTGTTAGTTTCAGGAAGCGGAAGTAACTTACAGGCTATTTTAGATGCCTGCGATAGCGATATGATTGATGCATCGGTTAAAGCTGTCTTCTCAAACAAAGCAGAGGCTTTTGGATTAGAACGAGCGAAAACCGCAGGTGTTGACGCTCATTCAGTGAATCCAAAAGACTTTGGTTCACGTGAAGAGTTTGACCATGAATTGATGGTTCAGATCGATGCTTACCAGCCAGATTTAATCGTACTCGCTGGCTACATGCGAATCCTGAGTTCAGAGTTTGTTCGTCACTATGCAGGGAAAATGGTCAACATCCACCCTTCTCTGTTGCCGAAATACCCAGGCCTACACACCCACCAGCGTGCCATTGATGCGCAAGACAAAGAACACGGTACTAGCGTCCACTTTGTTACCGAGGAGCTCGATGGCGGCCCTGTGATCTTGCAAGCTAAGGTGCCGGTATTTGAAGATGATGATGCTGATATGTTGGCAAGCCGAGTGCTGACTCAAGAACACTGCATTTACCCTATGGTCTGCAAGTGGTTCGCGGAAGACCGTTTATCAATGGTCAATGGACAGGCTGTGTTAGACGGTAAAGCATTAGGTAAACACGGTTACGCAGAAGAGTAATTCGTCAAACGACTCTCAGACAACAAATTGCTGAAAAACAAAAAGGCCGCTTACTGACTGGTTAGTGCAGTAAGCGGCCTTCGTTTGTTCGGGTTCAAGCAATACGATCTACAGCATTAGCTTAATGGCTCTGTCGGTGCTTGGCTCGCTACCTTTTTCGGCGCATAAGCAACATCTTCTAACGCTTGATGGTTGTTGCCAATCAGCTCACCAAAATGAAACAGTGCGTATTCGCCCGGCTTCATTCTAAACCACTGTTCATTGTCCGTAAGAGGTTGAGTTGCTACCACCGTCACCACATCATTTGGCGTAGTCTCTTCTTGGAAGTTTATCTCAACATCTTCATCAATCAGGCTCGCATTACCAAAAGGTGCGCGTCTGGTTATCCAGTACAAATGGTTAGTACAGTAAGTCATCACATATTCACCATCACTCAATAACATGTTAAATACGCCTTTCTCGCGTAGCTTGTCACAACACTCAGCCACGAAACGAAACATGCCTTCCATGTCTTGAGGTGGTTCAGGAAAACGTTCTTCTAGTTGTTTCAGTAGCCAACAAAAAGAGAGCTCACTGTCCGTTTCGCCGACAGGTCTAAAACGCCCACTCACCAGATCATCGTAATCTGATAATTGACCATTGTGAGCAAAGGTCCAATATCGCCCCCAAAGCTCACGGGTAAAAGGGTGTGTATTTTCTAGATTAACGCCACCACGGTTGGCTTGACGGATATGACTGACAACAGCTTGGCTTTTAATTGGGTAGTTTTGAACCAACTCAGCGATCTTAGATTCACAGCTCGGATTCGGATCTTTGAAGGTACGAAAACCCTTTCCCTCATAAAAGGTAATACCCCAGCCATCACGATGCGGGCCAGTGTTGCCTCCACGCTGCATAAGACCAGTAAAGCTAAAACAAATATCAGTTGGCACATTCGCGCTCATACCGAGCAATTCACACATGGTTTAATCTACTCCCTATTAAAACCAATGGAGCCAAAAAGCTGGGCTCCAAATGTCTGTAAAACTATTATTCCATCTCTTTTTCGACAAGCTGAATCACAATGTGGATGATCTTAATGTGAATCTCTTGGATGCGATCTGCGTAGCCAAAGTGTGGTACTCGGATTTCGATATCCGCACAACCCGCCATTTTACCGCCATCTTTACCCGTCAATGCAATCGTCTTCATGCCTTTCGCTTGAGCCGCTTCAATCGCTTTTAGAATATTGGCAGAGTTACCTGAAGTCGACAGACCGAACAACACATCACCTTTACGACCTACCGCTTCTACATAACGAGAAAATACGTGGTCGTAGCCAAAATCATTACTCACACAAGATAAGTGGCTAGGGTCTGAAATCGCAATGCCAGCGTAACCTGGACGGTTTTCACGGTATCGGCCTGTAAGCTCTTCCGCGAAGTGCATTGCATCACAGTGTGAACCACCGTTGCCACAAGAAAGCACTTTGCCCTCTTGCTTGAATGAGTCAGCAATCAGTTTTGCCGCCGCTTCAATTTGAGCGATGTTATGGTCATCACTCAGGAACTTATTCAGAACGTCAGCAGCTTCGTTTAATTCACTTTTGATTAGGTCTTGGTACATAAGACTTATCTCTTATTTTTTTTGACGCAGCTTAAAGTGCGTGAAATGAGAACTGAGGGTTTTCCCCTCTTTATAGCTGAGTTTACCCACAAACATGAAATAGTGTCGACACTTAAGCCCAAAGATTGCCACCTTAATTAACTTGTCGTTGTAAATCCGTCCAAATATTCGCCACCAACCTCTCACAATTAGAACTTTAACTCTATTGAGATCACTTTTTACTCACCTTGGAGTTTTACAAATATTTAATATTTTGTTTACACTTGACTGGTTAGACCTCTTACCTAAAACTTAATAACAATAAGTGATCTCTGAAAAGGAAATCGATCATGAACATATTGCTCTCCCTACTCGGCATGACCGCCATCTTAGGCGTCTGTCTTTACCATAGAGTTAGTCTGGTACGTGCATTAGTTGTATTAACCGGCGCAATGGTAGCATTAACACTGCTTGGCGGCGTGGCTGTTACCGGCTGGCTTTGCTATCTATTAGCCGTTGCGATCTTTGCTGTACCGACCATTCGTCAGACACTGATCAGCCAAAAAGCACTCTCTTTATTTAAGAAAGTTCTACCGGCGATGTCTCAGACAGAAAAAGAAGCACTAGAAGCCGGCACAGTATGGTGGGAAGCAGAGCTGTTCAAAGGCAAACCTGAATGGAAGAAACTTCAGAACATTGCTGACCCGAAACTCTCTGAAGCTGAGCAAGCGTTTTTAGATGGTCCAGTAAATATCGTGTGTGAAATGGTCAATGATTACCAAGTCACTCATGAGCTTGCTGATTTGCCACCAGAAGTATGGCAATACCTGAAAGACCATAAATTCTTCGCCATGATCATCAAGAAAAAATACGGCGGCTTAGAGTTCTCAGCTTACGCTCAATCTTTGGTTCTACAGAAGCTAACAGGCGTTTCTAGTGTATTGTCATCGACGGTTGGCGTACCTAACTCATTAGGCCCTGGTGAGCTTTTACAACACTACGGTACAGAAGAACAAAGAAACCACTACCTGCCTCGCCTAGCGGAAGGTAAAGAGATCCCTTGTTTCGCACTAACTAGCCCAGAAGCTGGCTCAGACGCTGGCTCTATTCCAGATTACGGTGTGGTTTGTAAAGGCGACTGGCAAGGCGAAGAAGTACTCGGCATGCGCCTAACTTGGAACAAGCGTTACATCACTCTCGCGCCTGTCGCGACGGTATTAGGCTTAGCTTTTAAACTTCGTGACCCGGATGGCCTGCTTGGTGACCAAAAAGATCTTGGTATCACTTGTGCGCTTATCCCAACGGATTTAAAAGGCGTAGAGATTGGCAACCGCCACTTCCCACTAAACGTACCTTTCCAAAATGGCCCGACGCAAGGCGACGATATCTTCGTGCCTATCGATTTCATCATTGGTGGCCAGAAAATGGCCGGTCAAGGCTGGCGTATGCTGGTTGAGTGTCTGTCGGTTGGTCGTGGTATCACACTACCTTCAAACTCAACCGGTGGCATTAAGTCTGCCGCGCTTGCAACTGGCGCTTACGCTCGTATCCGCCGTCAGTTCAAACAGCCTATTGGCCGCATGGAAGGGGTTGAAGAGCCACTTGCACGCCTTGCAGGTAACGCTTATGTAATGGACGCTGCAAGTAACCTAACCGTTGCGGGCATCGACCTTGGTGAAAAGCCTTCGGTTATCTCTGCAATCGTTAAGTACCACTGTACTCACCGTGGCCAGCGCAGCATCATTGATGCGATGGATATCGTCGGTGGTAAAGGCATTTGTTTAGGCCCATCGAACTTCCTAGCTCGTGGCTACCAAGGCTCGCCTATCGCGATTACGGTTGAAGGCGCAAACATCCTGACTCGTTCAATGATCATCTATGGTCAAGGTGCGATTCGCTGTCACCCTTACGTACTGAACGAAATGGAAGCGGCTTATTCTGAAAGCAGCGATGCGCTTGATAAGTTTGATTCAGCGTTAGCAGGGCACGTTAGCTTTACGATGAGCAACCTAGTCCGCAGCTTGTGGTTTGGTTTAACCGATGGTCGTGGTTCTGATGCGCCAACACCTTCAAATAAAACAGATAAACAGACACAGCGTTACTACCAACAGCTAAACCGCTACAGTGCAAACCTAGCGCTACTGTCTGATATTTCAATGGCAGTTCTAGGCGGATCACTGAAGCGTAGAGAACGTTTATCAGCAAGACTGGGTGATATCTTAAGTCAACTTTACCTCGGTTCAGCAACGTTGAAGCGCTTTGAAAGTGAAGGCAGCCACGCTGAAGATCTACCGTTAGTACATTGGGGGATGCAAGATAGCTTACGTCAGACTGAAGTGGCGATTGATGAATTCTTAGCGAACTTCCCTAACCCTGTGATTGGTCGTCTGCTTCGTGTTGTGCTAATGCCATTTGGTCGTATCCGTCGTGCCCCAAACGACAAGCTCGATAGCAAAGTTGCGCACATTCTACAAACACCAAGCGAAACACGCTCTCGTATAGGTCGCGGCCAATACCTAGAAGCGACGGAATACAACCCAGTAGGTAAGATTGAAAAAGCGCTAGAAGTGATTCTTCAAGCTGAACCTCTGTTCGACAAAGTCTGCAAAGAGACACATCAAAAACGTGCCTTCTTACGACTTGATCTTGTTGCTCAGTTGGGACTTGAGAAAGGTATCTTAACGCAAGACGAAGCAAATCTTCTGATTAGCGCTGAGGAACATAGACTGTACACGATTAACGTGGATGACTTCTCACCAGAGGAGCTTGCAGCAAAGTCTCAGTACCCAGACCAATCGATTGATAACGTCGCTTAAGGCCAGAAAAAGAAACAAAAACGGGACTCCTATGAGTCCCGTTTTTTTGTTCATGATTTCGTTGCCACAAATTCCAATGCTTTATCTAGCGGCTTATTCTCTCTAGACAATCTAATCATCTAAGCGAGTTACTTGGGCGCCTTGAGCTGCATCTCAGGTAACGCTTTTTTCTTCGCCTTAACCTTACGAACCACAAACCAAATCAATAAGCCCAATAGAATCGCAACCACATTACCCACCGCAATAATGATCATACTGCGCTGTCTGTCATCTTCACGTTTTTGAAGGATCATCAACTCTGTTGCGATACGCTTCTGTTCAGCAAGCGCTTCTTCTTGAAGACGTCGTGACTCTGCTAAGTCGATATCTTCAACAACGCTGTACGACTGCTCGGTAATTGGAAAGATCAGCGGGCGCTGACTTGAAGCATCAGTGGCGTAAACCATTCCTGACCAATTATAAATCCCCAAATCGCCATTGTAAGGCACCTCAAGAGCGACTTTCATTGCGTCAACTTCAGCTTGCCCCTGCTTGTACATCACATATTCATCAGGAGCCTTGTGCTCAACATGAACCGCTAACGAGCTCGGTGCGATCATCCCCTGTTCACCAGACACCACAATAGTATGAGGTAAACCCTCTTTTCGTGATTGAATGAAGGTGCTAGTGATCGGTGTTGGGTAAACCAAGACTTCTTGCTCTTGCGCTCGCAGAAACACGCCATTACCAGAGGTAATACGCGCTCGGTATTTACCGGGCTCGATATCAATTGGCAAAGAGACCGTGAACACACCATCTCCAGCCTTTTCATCAAGATCAGCGCCATCATCGGCAAACTCGCCCATCACAACCGGCACCGGGCGCGCTTCTCTCACCAAAGACTCTTCGTTTTCAACAAACTTAGTAAAGGTGACCTTAAGCTTCACGCGATCGAGAAAATCGCGCAGCACCAGCGGCTTGCCATCAGAGGTCAGTCGAGCGGTAAATTTGATGCGTTCTGTTTGATACAACTTATCTGGGAACTCATTAGCATCCAAAACAAGATGAGACAGCAGCTTGATATTGTTCTTAGGGGAAACTTTACCTATCGCTTGCCAAGGGCCGGGCATCGGATTGTCGATAGAGATAATGTCCATGGACGATTCTTCGTACCAACGGACATTATCAGCATTGCGCCAAGAGTAGTATTTCTTGCCATCAGGGCGAACCAAAACAACAGGTTTAGAGCTATCGGCTCGATAAATCACAAAGGTGACTTGTTCAATACTGGGATCAACTCGAAAACGGTTGTCCAATAAACTCATTACGGATTCTGTTGCTGCATGTAAGCCAAAGCTTAACAGCAATAAGCAACCGGTAGCCAATACCCTTAACATACTTTCTCCCTACTGACGCCAGAGGCAGCTTCCACTTTTCTCGACGAGATCTAAACGACTTTGATGCGCTTCTACTTCATCGGCCGTAGCTCGTAAAACCTTTAGGGATTTTCGACCACTTTCTACTCTTCGTATGCTTTCGGCTTCGCCTTCCTGTTGACCAGCGTTAAATTGCAGCGAAGTTTGACCACCCGTCATCAATAAGTAGACGTCAGCTAGGATCTCCGCATCGAGCAATGCGCCGTGGAGAGTACGGTGCGAGTTATCAATACCATAACGGTCACATAAGATATCTAGGTTGTTTCTTTTACCCGGGAATATCTTCTTCGCCATTGCCAAGGTATCGGTGACTTTACAGTAGTCATCCGTTTTACCTATCGCAGGGTTGAGCTTCTCAAACTCATAGTCCATAAAGCCCGTATCGAAGGGCGCGTTATGAGCCACCAGTTCAGCACCTTTGATAAAGTCGAGAAACTCTTTATGTATGTCTTGGTATTCAGGCTTATCAATCAAGAACTCATCGGTAATACCGTGAACGCCAATCGCCTCTTCTTGAATCGCACGATCGGGCTTGATGTAGACGTGAAAATGACGCCCGGTCAGCCTACGGTTGATGATCTCTACTGCACCAATTTCAACGATGCGGTGGCCCATATAGTGAGGACCACCTTCTGTATTCATACCGGTGGTTTCGGTATCGAGTACAACAATACGCTTATTTTCGTTCGAACTGTTTTTTTCGTTCGTGCTTTGTTCTGGAGTGCTACTGGTATTCATAAGGATAACTGTGTCAGACTATGCCGATAATGTGCTTGAGGTAATAGTATCAAATCATGACGAAACAAGTTGAAATTTTCACTGATGGTTCTTGTTTAGGCAACCCTGGCCCCGGTGGCTATGGCATCGTACTTCGCTACAAGAAAGTCGAGAAGACGCTAGCAGAAGGCTTCACGCTAACAACCAATAACCGTATGGAAATGCTCGCCGCTGTCGTTGCCCTGCAAGCCCTCAAAGAGCCTTGCTCTGTGATTCTGACCACAGATAGCCAATACGTGCGTCAAGGTATCACACAGTGGATTCATAACTGGAAAAAGCGTGACTGGAAAACGGCCGACAAGAAACCGGTTAAAAATGCCGACCTGTGGCAAAGGCTCGATAAAGAAACCGCTCGCCATAGCGTTGATTGGCGCTGGGTAAAAGGGCACGCGGGACACAGAGAAAACGAAATGTGTGATGATTTAGCAAGAAACGCAGCGGAAAATCCGACTCAAGAAGATACGGGCTATCAGCCAAGCTAACCGCTTTTTAAATTAGACGCACATTTCAGAAAGCGATTTATAATTTCTTAAACTGACCAATCGATAAAAAGCCGACAACTAGTCGGCTTTTTCTGTTTTTAGCGGATATGACGCTTTGGTTGAATCCATTGTACGGCGCGTATTGGTTCTAAAACTTGCTCCAACAGGCGAGAAACGTCGCTTAAGGTGCCAATGTGGCTTGATGGGTTTTAGCGGGTAAGTGCGTTTACGAGCAACAATAAAGTATTGGCTTCCGGCGAAAGATGCGCAGCCACCTAAGCTGTTCTCCAACCACGTCCACATCGCTTGATACTTACTCATCGGAAACAGCGCGTAGGTGTCACAATGAATCACTTCATAATTAAGTACACCTAACCAGTCTTTAATTCGACTTGGCGTGTACATACGCCCACTCCAGGGTAAGCTGTTCTTTCGCCAAGGCATCAAACTGGCAAGCCCAGTGACACTGATTGGGTTGAAGCCAGTGATAATGATATAGCCATCGTCCATCATCACTCGATCGACTTCTCTCAATAAGCGATGCGGGTCATTGCTATAATCTAACTGATGACTCAGCACCACAACATCAAAGCTTTTCTCCAAAAAGGGTAAATTATAGCCATCCGCTATCACATTATGTAATGGGTTCTGGATATCTAGGTTTACTTGATGTTGAATGTTGCATGTGCAGCTAGAAATCTCACTACTGAGGCCACCGAGCTTGAGCATATGGTAACCAAATAGCTTTGGGCACCACTCATCGAGTCGAGTTTGAATAGATTCTCTCAACCAGTCCCCATTGTGCAATTGCGCCCAAGTGTAAGGACGTTCAAACTTCTTTCTGCTACGTGCTGGCTTCATCAATAATCTGTCTCACTTATTCTGTCGCACTAATAGTGACTGGAGAACCAATAATGTTACATATCAAAAGCATACCTGCATTTAACGACAATTACATCTGGCTGATTCAAAATAGCGATCGCCGTTGTGCTGTCGTCGACCCTGGTGATGCGGCTCCAGTATTAGAGTACTTGGCACACCATGAGCTAACTTTAGATGCAATCTTGATTACACACCACCACCACGATCACATTGGTGGTGTTCCAGAACTCGTTAGACAATTTCCCGGCGTGGATGTTGTCGGTCCAAGGAATGAACCTATCCCTACCTTAACTCATCCGGTCGATGATGGTGATCAATTAGAACTGTTTGGCGAAGTATTCCTCGTCCTAGGGCTCAGTGGCCATACTGCGGGTCATATTGGTTATGTGGGCGATGCCAAACTGTTTTGTGGTGATGTGTTGTTCTCTGCGGGCTGTGGCCGAATCATGGAAGGCACACCACAACAGATGTTCGATGCACTGAATAAGATCACGGCTCTGCCTCAAGAAACCGAAGTTTATTGTGCACATGAGTACACTGCAGCCAATATCGCTTTCGCATTAGCCGTAGAGCCTGATAACCAACATTTGCAGCAATATCGCGACCAAGTGAACCGACTTCGCGCTCAAAATAAGTCGACCATCCCCACAAATTTGAGACAAGAGAAGTTTGTGAACCCCTTCCTGCGCTATACCGAGCCAAGTGTAGTGAAATCAGTGTCTAATCGCACCGAGCAGACCGATCCTTTATCGGTATTCACCGCTTTACGTGCGTGGAAGAACGAATTTTAACAAATACAGACTTGTCACTCATAGGGGGTGGCAAGTATTATCATCGGCCGTTAATTAAAAAGGCTGTAACATGCGAGTTAAGTACAGCTGGGCTTTGGTATTACTACTTTCTGGTTGCCAATTAACTCAGTCAGAGAATCCAGACCAAGCTTCCGAGCAAACCAACACATCTCCTACTAAAGAAGTTTCTCAAGCGAACGTTTCATCAGAAGCAACAGCCAAAGAAGATCAAAAAGTTGAAGCACCTGTCGTTACTCCACAAACACAAGAAGATGTTTGGAAACGCATTGCGATGCAACTTGAAATGGAAGTGCCAGACCAAAAGAAGGTCGACTACTACCGAACTTGGTATCTCAAGCACCCGAGTCATCTAAAAACAGTATCAAAGCGTGCTGAACCTTTCTTGTATCTGATCACGACTAAGATTGAAGAAAAAGGCTTACCACTAGAATTGGCACTACTACCCGTTGTAGAAAGCTCTTTCGATGCGTTTGCCTACTCTCATGGCAGTGCTGCTGGTCTATGGCAATTCATTTCAGGCACTGGCAAAGACTACGGGCTTGAACAGAACTTTTGGTATGACGGCCGCCGCGATGTTGCCGCCTCTACCGACGCCGCATTGGACTTCCTCTCAGATCTTAACCGACGTTTCGATGGCGACTGGAATCATGCGATTGCTGCCTATAACAGTGGTGGTGGTCGAGTAAACAGCGCAATCCGCAAGAACAAGAAGCTTGGCAAGCCAATCGACTTTTTCTCTTTGGACTTACCAAAAGAGACCAGCAGCTATGTACCTAAACTGCTTGCTCTAGCAGATGTCATTGCCAACCAAGAAAAGTATGGCATCGATATTCCGGCGATCCCGAATAAGCCAGTGCTGACTCTGGTTAACCCTGAAGAACAGCTTGATTTAGCCATTGCTGCGAACTACGCAGGCATTCCTGTCAAAGAACTTCAAGGTTACAACCCGGCTTACAACCAATGGGCAACGGCACCAGAGAAACACCAACAACTATTACTTCCTTTAGATTCAGTTGAGAAATTCAACAAAGAAGTCGCTGCCAATAAAGGCAAAGGCATGAAGTTGGTGCGTTACAAGGTTCAATCTGGTGACAGCATTAGCGTACTGGCAAGCAAATATAACACCACCAGCAAAGTGATCCGCTCTGCAAACGGTTTGAGCAACAACAATATTCGTATTGGCCAGCACTTACTTATCCCAACATCCACCAAAGACGACAAGACATACGCCCTAAGCGCCTCAAACCGCCTAGCAAGCACACAGTCGAAGAGTCGTGGTCAATATAAGCTCAGCCATACTGTAAGAAGTGGTGACAGCCTATGGACGATTGCACGCGCAAATAAGGTCTCTCATCAATCACTGGCTAAGTGGAATGGCATGGGACCACGCGACACGCTTAGAGTTGGTCAAGAACTGGTCATTTGGAAGAACGGCTCAGACGGCGCCATCATCCGTACGATCTTTTATAACGTAAGATCAGGTGACACAGTCAGCGGTATTGCATCAAAGTTCAAAGTAAAAAGTACAGATGTTGTAAAATGGAACACTTTGCAGAACAAAAAATACCTACAGCCAGGACAAAAACTGAAGCTGTATGTTGATGTAACTAAGGTAAGTGTATGAACCCGTCAAGTAACCCACTCGTCATGCTGTTGGATATATTCCGTTCGCCAACAGCTTGTTTCTTAGCGCTTTATCAACGAAGTGCTTGGGGATGGCAACCCTACGTCGTATTAATGCTCAGCCCATTTTTGTTTTGGGGTGCTTATTTTTCGAATGTAGATTTTGCATGGTTAAGTGCAGAGCTCTCGCAGCAACTGGCTCAAACGAACCCTGACCAATTGGCGTTACTTGACAGCAATACCTTACTCGCAAGTGAAATCATCAGCGACGTATTTGGCCGAACATTAACCATCGTTCTATTGGCATTCTGGTTTAACCTAGCAACCAAGCCAAGCCAACATCAGCACAGCTTTTGGCGATGGTTTGCAGCGGCATCGGTTGTTATATTCCCAGCTGTTTTAGGTGATGTAGCAAGCTACGCAAGCCTGATACTCAAGCATGGACATGTGATGAACTACGCTGCCGACTTGAACAGCTTAAATGGCTTGATCAAGTTACCGCTAACTAATGATTGGTCACAGTTTGCTAGCTCATTACCACTGCTTCTGCCATGGTACATCGTGCTAGGTTATGCTGCGGTATTAACGTGGACTGAGTTTGAACGCGGGCAAGCGCTTGTGATTTCAGGCTTACCATGGGTTGGCTACTACCTAATCTGGGCGCTCTACATTTTAATCTTTTAAGTATAAGAGATAAGGCTAGCGAAGACTCTCTAGCCTATTGTTCCGTTAGATTTCCCAAGGTAACCACCGTGCGAATGGTTAAGTTCCAATGACTAATAGCTAATCACTATTTAGCCTTAAAGGTCACTCGCATAGGGTTATGATCAGAAGCGTCCGTAATGGGCGCTTTTGCTTTTTCTACCTCTAGCCCTCGATAGAACAC
Source organism: Vibrio sp. 10N.247.311.13 (assembly GCF_041467595.1). Lineage (NCBI taxonomy): Bacteria > Pseudomonadati > Pseudomonadota > Gammaproteobacteria > Vibrionales > Vibrionaceae > Vibrio > Vibrio sp. 10N.247.311.13. Next base: position 98,027 of record NZ_JBFSUX010000006.1, read on the forward strand.
ATGGTCGAGCACCAGTCCTGTAATGAACTGAGTTCTGTTATCTGGCTCAAAGGCAACTTCCGTCAAACCAACCTTCTCCAACGCATCTTTCAATACAGCAACGCGAGCTTCACTCCAGCTATTAAAGTCCCCAGCAAAAATAACCGGCCCACGATACTTTTGCAGATTGTCAGTTAAGCTCTTGAGCTGAGCCTCGTAATCTTCCGTACCAAAGGTAAAGTTCACAGCGTGGATATTAATCACAGCCAGCTCTTCGCCATTGTTTAGTTGGTAACGCGACCAAAGCGCCGATTTAGGCAGTTGAAGCCAAGGTTCTTCATGAGTATAAGCACACGCTTCAATCGGTAAATGGGTTGCTAGGTTGAGTACCCCAGCACTTTGCTCAAAGGCCTCAAACGCATTAACACGTGTGCTTCCCCACTGTCCGCTCATTACCCATTGGCGAAGTCCTTCTGTCATACTAGCTTCTTGCAGCAAGACTAAATCGCTACCTGCCGACAGCTTATTTAACTCACTCTGCCAATTATTTCGGTTTTGCTTGTAGATATTCCACACCGTAATGTCTAAGCCATCAGACACATCAATCGCTTTCGGTGCAGAGTTTTGGTAGCAACTGTAGATGTCGTTACTGGTACTTTGAGAGGAAATGATCAGGTTGGGTTTATTCGGGATCACGAAGATAAAATGAAAACTAACGACAGCAAGCGTTATCAATAACGTGATAACAATGATGGTTTTCTTAAACATACAGCACCCTACCAGAGATGAAAAAGGAGCGATAAACGCTCCTTTTAGGGTAATAGTTTTTTTATACGGCGTCTTCGTCTTCTTCGCCAGTACGAATACGTACCACACGTTCAACTTCAGTAATGAAGATCTTACCGTCACCAATTTTACCTGTTTGAGCCGTCTCAATGATGGTATCAACACATTGGTCAGCCACTTCGTCGGTCACAACGATTTCTAGTTTCACTTTAGGTAAAAAGTCGACCATGTACTCTGCGCCGCGGTATAGCTCAGTATGACCTTTTTGACGTCCAAAGCCTTTAACTTCAGATACTGTCATACCCGTAATACCCACTTCTGCAAGTGCTTCACGTACATCATCAAGTTTGAATGGCTTGATAATGGCTTCAATCTTTTTCATGTTCATCCCTTAAACTGTGCGAATGGCTCATTATCGGTTAGCTATAGTAAACATTCAATGAAAAAAGCCAGAGCTTTAAAGCTCTGGCTCGAAATTTATCATCTTGTTTAATCAGCGCTTTGAGAAGGTTTTACTTAAGGCTTGCGTAGTAAGCGGCTAGATTCGCGATGTCTTCATCACTCAGCATTGAAGCTTGAGCCTGCATTACAGCGGCCAAACCGCCGGTGCGCTGGCCATTCTTATAGGCCTTAATTGATGAAGCGATGTATTGCTCGTTTTGACCTTTAAGGTTTGGATAGCCAGGGATCACTGCGATACCGTCTGCACCATGACATGCCGCACAGATTGCTGCTTTAGCTTGACCCGCAGCAACATCAGCCGCCAGAGCGTTACCACTCAATAGTCCAAATCCAAGAACTAATCCTAGTGTAATTTTCTTCATTGCATATTCCATTAATTATTTTTATTAAAGTGACGGTGAATTGTGACATAAACTTTTTCTACTTGCTCCAAAGCGCTTCACAATCTTGACCTTCGTAGTTTTTATCTACGAATAAGCCTAAAACAGCGATCACTCGATCGCCATCCATTAATATCGGCGTTCTGCGTCTTAACCAACTGGGTACTTGGTACTCTTGAAACAACTTCTTAAGCTTCCTGCTATGACCGCGCCCAACAGGGTGTGCTGACAATCCCTCAGGGTTAAATATCACTCGCAGTGTTCCTCTCGTTGTGTTGAGACTAAAATGTTGCGCATCACAGTGGTTAGATACACCATCACTCGCCGCTGAAGTTAAGTGTAGTTCCCCTAAACCGTCAGGCAAAACTAAGCTCTCTTCCATCGAGATATCACTTTGCCAGTTCGACAAGTCTTTGGTCTCTTTGACGACATAGAGCTGATGATTAAAACGTCTAACCTCAACCTCATTCAACACCAGCTTAGGGTTGGCGTCTGCCTGAGCACATGCCACCTCATCCCATATAAGTTTGAGCTGCTTTTGGCTCGGCATCGGTTGATTACAGCGGCTCAGCCACATTCTTAATAAGCGTGCACGCAGTAAATCAGAGTGCTGAGATAATACCTCAATACTTAAGCTGTGCTTCTCAGTCAAAGCTTGTTGTAAGTGAGATTCTAACAACTCATCCAACAGTAACTCTTGCTCTGCACATAGCTGAGCACTACGACTGACCGATTCTCGAAAACTAGGCCAACGCTCGGTCAGTGTCGGAGTGACTTGATGACGAATAAAATTACGGTCAAAGCGAACGTCTTGATTACTCTCATCTTCTACCCAAGTTAAAGCCATATCGCGCGCCGCCACTTCAATATCCGTTCTCGTCACCGACAGCAGTGGGCGAACGATATGAGCACCTGAAAATGGCATCACTTTCGCCATTGAAGAGAGCCCTTTCGGACCACTGCCACGCTTAAGAGCTAACAAGAAGGTCTCGACTTGGTCATCGATGTGCTGGCCTGTCACTAACACATCACCTTGTCTAATATGCTTTTTAAGGGCTTGGTATCGCGCGTCTCGAGCCAGCTTTTCAACGCTTTCTCCACGGCTAATATCTAGCGAGACTCGTTCAATGAACAAGGATACCGACAAAGCATCACACCATGTTTTGCACTGCTCTGCCCAATAATCAGCATTGTTGCTTAAGCCGTGGTGAACATGTACCGCACAGCAATCGATGTGATGGGACTTAGCGAATTGGGCAGCCAACTCCAACAACACTCGTGAATCGACACCACCACTGAAAGCGACGATCAACCGACAAGGCTTAAGCGCGCTTTGATCAAGTACAGATGTGAAGGTATCAATTAAGTGTGTCATGAGGCTAATAAACCAAGAGCTCGTGTGTTAAGGGATAGTGTTTTAATAATAAAAAAGGGTTGGCACTGAGTCCAACCCTTTCATCATTTGTTCGTATAGCTAGCCTTATCGCTAAGGCAAGTTATCAGCAGTAGCCGTAGCTCATTAGACGCTGGTAACGACGCTCAAGCAGCGTTTCGTTATCAAACTGCTCTAGCTCTTCTAGCTGTTTAACTAACATGTCTTTCATGTTTTGAGCGGTTTGTGCAGGGTCGCGGTGCGCGCCACCTAGAGGCTCAGGAATGATTTCGTCGATAAGCTCAAGCTCTTTAAGACGAGGAGCAATCAGGCCCATCGCTTCAGCTGCTTGTGGTGCTTTATCTGAATCGCGCCATAAGATTGAAGCACAACCTTCTGGAGAGATTACTGAGTACGTAGAGTACTGAAGCATGTTCACGTAGTCACCAACACCAATCGCTAGTGCACCACCAGAACCGCCTTCACCCACAACGTTACAGATAACAGGAACTGAAAGGCCAGCCATCACTTTTAGGTTTTTAGCGATAGCTTCAGATTGACCACGCTCTTCAGCACCAACACCTGGGTATGCGCCCGCTGTGTCGATGAAAGTAATAATAGGCATGTTGAAACGCTCAGCAGTTTCCATTAGACGTAGCGCCTTACGGTAACCTTCTGGCTTTGGCATACCAAAGTTACGGATCACTTTCTCTTTAGTCTCACGACCTTTCTGGTGACCAATAACCATAACAGGACGGCCATTTAGACGAGCCATACCACCCACAATAGCTTTGTCGTCAGCGTAAGCGCGATCGCCCGCCATCTCTTCAAACTCTGTGAATGCATGCTCCAGGTAATCTTTGGTGTAAGGACGTTGAGGGTGACGAGCAAGTTGAGCTACCTGCCATGCACCTAAGTCACTAAAGATTTTCTGTTTAAGCTCTAAGCTTTTTTTCTCTAGTTGTTCGATTTCTTTGTCTAGATCTACCGCTGTGTCACCACCGTGACGCGAAACGTCACGTAGCGCTTCGATTTTTGCTTCAAGTTCAGCGATAGGCTTTTCAAATTCTAGAAAGTTCAGGCTCATCTATGAATCCTTGTTGATTCAGCTCCGCATTCGCGAAGCTAAATTTTAGTTAAATTCGAGTTCTACTTGGCTATTTCCAAGCAGCTGTTTTAATTCGTCTAGTAATGTATCACTTGGCGTCACGCGCCATTCTGTGCCCAATGTTAACCGCGCTCTAGCGTCGGCACGCTGGTAGTATACATTGACTGGGACCGTTCCGGCTCTATAAGGTTCTAAGATTTGACTAAAGCGTTCAAAAAATTGACCGTTAATTTGGGATTGGTCGATAGATATCGACACCCCACGAGCATATTTCTCACGGGCGCTTCCTAAGTCCATGACCTCGCGCGCGGACATTTTAAGCCCGCCATTGAAATCATCAAAGCTGACCTGTCCGGAAACGACCACAATTTTGTCTTTTTCGAGCAATTCTGCGTAGCGATCGAGCGCATCCGAGAACAACATCACTTCCATTCGGCCCGAACGGTCATCAAGTGTCATCAAACCAATTCGCGTGCCGCGCTTCGTCGTCATCACTCTCGCAGCAATCACCAAGCCTGCAATTGTTAGTGATTGGTCACGACGCGTTGGCGTGGCATCTTTCAAACGACAGCTAGTGTATTTCGCTAACTCTTTGATGTAAGCGTTAACCGGGTGACCCGTTAAATACAAACCAAGCGTTTCACGTTCACCTTCAAGCCAAACCTTCTCAGGCCATTTAGGCACTTGGGTATACTTGTGTTCAACCTCTTCCGGAGCGTCGGTCAACACGCCAAACATATCAGATTGACCAAAAGACTCGGCATGGTGATGTTGACTCGCCGCCTTCACCGCATCTTTCAAAGATGCCATCATTGCCGCTCGGTGAGGACCTAATCTATCTAAGGCTCCGGATAGAATCAACTTTTCGATAACACGTTTGTTGACCTTCTTCAGATCAAGGCGTGCACAGAAGTCGAATAAGTCTTTAAAGTAACCGCCTTTATTTCGCGCTTCAATGATCGCTTCAATAGGGCCTTCACCGACCCCTTTGATCGCACCGATGCCATAAACAATCGCGCCATCTTCATCCACATTGAAACGGTATAAACCTGAGTTGATATCTGGTGGTAAAAGCTTGAGCTTCATACGGAAACATTCATCAACAAGGCCGATAACCTTCTCGGTGTTATCCATATCCGCTGTCATTACCGCAGCCATAAATTCCGCTGGGTAGTGCGTTTTCAGCCATAGCGTTTGATAAGAAACCAGTGCGTATGCGGCCGAGTGAGATTTGTTAAAGCCGTAGCCCGCAAATTTCTCTACCAAGTCAAAGATCTTCATGGCCAGTTCGCCATCAACACCATTGGCTTCAGCGCCCTCTTTAAAGGTACCACGCTGCTTTGCCATCTCTTCTGGCTTTTTCTTACCCATCGCACGACGCAACATATCCGCTCCGCCAAGCGTATAACCAGCGAGGATCTGTGCGATTTGCATTACCTGTTCTTGGTACAGGATGATGCCGTACGTAGGTTCTAGTGTCTCTTTAAGCGATTCGTGCTGCCACGTTTCATCTGGGTATGAAACCGCTTCTCGGCCGTGCTTACGGTCGATAAAGTTATCTACCATGCCTGATTGCAGAGGACCCGGACGGAACAAGGCTACCAATGCGATAATATCTTCAAAACAGTCCGGTTGTAGACGTTTGATCAGGTCTTTCATACCACGCGATTCCAGCTGGAATACCGCGGTGGTTTCAGAATTTTGTAATAGGTTAAATGACGCTTGGTCATCAAGAGGAATCGACTCGATACGAACCGGTTCTTTCCCCTCTTTCTTCAAACGTGGATTCACTAGGCCTAACGCCCAGTCGATGATGGTCAGGGTACGCAGCCCCAAGAAGTCGAACTTAACCAAGCCAGCCGTTTCAACGTCATTCTTATCGAACTGCGTTACTGGGAAGTTACCTTCTGCGTCGGCATAGATTGGCGCAAAATCGGTGATCGTGGTGGGTGAGATAACAACACCACCTGCGTGCTTACCGGCATTTCGCGTACAACCTTCAAGGATGCGACACTTATCAATCAGCTCACGAACTTCTTCATCGCCATCGTAAAGCTCTGGCAATGCAGGTTCAGCAAGGAATGCTTTCTCTAGCGTCATACCCGGGTCTGGCGGTACAAGCTTTGAAATTCGATCGACGAAACCAAACGGGTGGCCCAATACACGGCCTACATCGCGGATTACCGCTTTTGCCGCCATGGTACCAAAGGTGATGATCTGAGAAACGGCATCACGACCGTACATTTCAGCCACGTGATCAATAACTTGGTCACGCTTATCCATACAGAAGTCGATATCGAAATCGGGCATGGATACACGTTCTGGGTTCAAGAAACGTTCGAAAAGTAGATCGTATTCAAGTGGATCGAGATCGGTGATATCCAAGGCGTAAGCGACTAGAGAGCCGGCACCAGAACCACGGCCAGGACCTACTGGCACATCGTTGTCTTTTGACCACTGGATGAACTCCATTACGATCAAGAAGTAACCTGGGAAACCCATGTTGTTAACAACTTCGAGCTCAATCTTGAGTCGCTCATCGTATTCAGGTCTGCGTTCAGCTCGAATTTTCTCATCAGGGAATAGAAACGCTAAACGACGCTCAAGGCCTTCTTCTGATTTTTTAATCAAGAAGTCTTCAATCGCCAAACCTTCCGTTGGGAAGTTAGGTAAGAAGTATTCGCCCAGTCGAACTGTTACGTTACAACGCTTAGCAATTTCGACACTGTTTTCCAGTGCTTCAGGGATGTCTGAGAACAACTCACACATCTCTTCTTCACTACGCAAGTATTGTTGTGAGCTATAGTTTTTCGGTCGACGTGGATCAACCATTGTAAAACCGTCGTGAATCGCCACACGAATTTCATGGGCATCAAACAAGTCTTCAGAAATGAAAACCACTTCGTTGGTCGCGACAACAGGCAGGTCTTCTTGTTCAGCAAGCTCTAGCGCAAAGTGCAGATAAGACTCTTCATCCGGGCGCCCAGTACGAATGAGCTCCAAATAAAAACGGTCTGCGAAATGTGTTTTGTAAAACTCAACGCTGCTTGCAACCAACTCTCGATTGCCTTTCAGCAGCGCCTTACCAATCTCACCCTCTTTTGCTCCCGATAGAAGAATCAGGCCTTCGGCATGTTCAATCAGCCACTCTTTATCAATAACAGGCTGATGTTGAACATGACCACGAAGGTAAGCTTTTGAAATCAATAATGTTAGGTTGTTATAACCTTTATTATTCGTTGCAATAACAGTGAGCTTGGTTAATTCATCGCCAAAATCCGGAGACTGCATCAAGAAGTCAGCACCAATAATTGGCTTAACCCCACACCCATGGGCAGTACCGTAAAATTTCACCAAGCCACATAGGTTAGTAAAGTCGGTCAATGCTAGAGCAGGCATACCCATTTCAGCGACTTTTTTAACTAATGGTGGCACCTTAGATAGGCCATCCACCATCGAAAAATCACTGTGTACGCGTAGGTGAACAAATTTTGGATCTGACATTATTTTTCCTGAGTTCTAGGTTTAGGCCTAGGATTACAACTGTGTGTATTCTATTTTTTTCTAATACAAGTTAGCAACTTTATTAGATGCCAAGCTCTAGTTAACGTAAAGCTCTAATCTATACCAAGAATACGTTTTACTGGCTTAAAGCTCTTGCGGTAATGCTCGGTTACACCATGTTTTTCAATCGCTTCGAAATGCGCTTTGGTCGGGTAACCTTTATGCTTAGCAAAACCAAACTCTGGATGAAGTTTATCAAGATCTTCCATCTCTTGGTCACGAACGACTTTTGCGATAATAGACGCCGCACTGATCTCTGCTACTCGTAAATCGCCCTTTACAATAGCCAGACCGTCCATTGGAAGTTGAGGAACACGGTTACCATCGATCAGTGCCATGTCAGGCTGAACGCTCAACCCAGCGATAGCGCGCTGCATGGCGACCATGGTTGCCTGCAGGATGTTCAACTCATCAATTTCTTGTGGTGAACAACGACCAACCGACCACGCCAATGCTTTCTCTTTAATTTCAGGAAGCAGAGCAAGGCGCTTTTTCTCAGACAGTTTTTTTGAATCGTTTAAGCCTTCGATTGGGTTGTTTGGATCGAGGATAACCGCAGCAGTCACCACGTCGCCAACCAAAGGGCCACGTCCTACTTCATCCACGCCAGCAAACAGCTGGTAGCCTTGCGGGTATTCAAATGGAGGAAGCTCTTTTTTCTCTTTTACTGCCATAACTAATCTCTTAATATTCTGTAAGTAAGCGCTTTATGCTTCAACAAAAGGTCGGTCAATCAATTTCAATACTGCGTTAGCGGCTTGTTTGTCTGCGTCTTTACGGATCCAGTGATGCATCTCGGTAAAGCGTTCGATCAAGGCACTGTTATCGGCTGATAGCATTTTATCGACAGACGGGAACAAAAAGTCTGGGTGGCACTCTTCAAGAATATGCTCTTTCACGATCTCTTCACCAGCCAAAATATTCGGCAGTGACACAAACTCAGTGATCGCCAATTTCTTAACAATGTAACCCGTCAGCTTATTTACTTTGTAACCAACCACCATAGGGCGTTTAAGCAACATACATTCAAGAGCCACGGTACCTGAAGCCAAGAGCACAGAATCAGCGGCGGTAATCACGTTGGTTGCCGTATCTTCGACTAACGTGAATTCAAGCTCAGGTGCGGTCGATTGCCAGATTTCAGTAAACTGCTTTTTACGCTGTTCGTTAACGAGCGCAACAACAAAATTGATATCCGGATACTTCTGCTTGATACGTTGGCAAGTTTCGATAAATGGTTGAGCAATCAAACCCATCTCACCACCACGACTACCCGGCAATACAGCTAACCATTGCTTGTCTTGATCTAAGCCTAACAGCTCACGTGCATCTTGTTTGCTTGGTTCTAAAGGAATAGCATCAGCTAACGTGTGACCAACAAATTCACAGGCAACGTTGTATTTATCATAAAACGCTTTCTCAAATGGCAGGAAGGCCAAAACCAAGTCGGTTGCTTTGTCGATTTTAAAGATACGTTTAGGACGCCAAGCCCACACGGAAGGGCTCACGTAATGAACCGTTTTAATGCCGGCGTTCTTAAGATCGAGTTCAAGTCTTAGGTTGAAGTCAGGCGCATCGATACCGACAAAGACATCGGGTGGGTTTTGAGTGAAATACTTTACCAGCTCTGCTTTCACTTTTAATAAGCGAGGTAAACGGCCAAGTACTTCAACTAAGCCCATGACAGCCAGCTCTTCCATCTCGAAAAGAGACTCACAACCAAGCGCCTTCATTTTTGGTCCGCCAATACCCACGAATTCAGCGTTCGGGTACTGCGATTTGATTGCTTTGATAAAACCTTCGCCAAGCGTGTCACCAGAGAGTTCTCCGACAACGATACCTACGCGCAGTGGTTCAATCGAAACAAAGTCCGTGCTGTTGGTTGCTGTTTCTTGCTGTGCCATAGTTTTCCAATTCCCTTCTTGCCTAAAACAAAAAAGATCGCCTAATGATTAGCGATCTTTTTGTTATACCAATCTGATTAAGTAATTATTGTCATACTTACGCGGATTGGTACATAACCACATCGAGTATTAACGAATAATACCGCGCTCAGAGTTCTCTAGCATTTCAAGCATAGGAACTACCGAAGTAAACTCTTTTGCCATTTCCACTAAAGCCGCTTTCGCTTCTTCAAGTGTTTTACCTGAACGGTATAGCTCTTTGTACGCTTTCTGTAGTGCACGAATTTCAGGTTTCTCAAATCCGTTACGCTTCAAGCCTACTAGGTTAAGGCCGAATGGAGCCGCGTGGTTACCCTGTGCAAGCACGTACGGCAGTACATCTTGAACAACTGCAGAACAGCCACCGATGTATGCGTAAGCACCAATTGAGCAGAATGGGTGAATCGCAGAAAGTGCCATAACACCAGCGTAGTCGCCAACCGTTACATGACCGCCAAGAATAGCGTTGTTACCAATGTGAGTGTGGTTACCAACAATAACATCGTGCGCTACGTGAGCATTAACACAAAGTAAGTTGTCATCACCAATCACTGTGGTTGCTTTGTCTTGAACCGTACCACGATGGATTTGAACCGCTTCACGAATTACGTTGCGATCACCGATCACAACTGTTGTGTCTTCGCCGCCGTATTTCTTATCTTGGTTTTCTTCACCGATAACAGCGTGTGGGAAGATACGGTTTTCTTTACCAATGGTTGTGTGACCTTTGATCACAACGTGCGACATCACTTCAGTGTCGTCACCAATTGTCACGTTACCAGCAATGTAAGTGAAAGGCCCAACCGTCACGTTAGCACCGATAGTTACATCACCTTCGATTACTGCTGCCGGGTGAATTTTCGCTGTTTCATGAATCATATTAAAACTCTCTACGAGCACATTTAAGTTCAGCTGAACATACAACTACGCCGTCAACCTTAGCAACACCATTAAACGATGCGATGCCACGACGTTCTTTTAAGAATTCAACTTCGATAACCAGTTGGTCACCAGGTACTACTGGCTTACGGAATTTTGCTTTATCAACACTTGCAAAGTAGTAAAGCTCGTTGCCAGAAGGCGCACCAAAAGATTTAAATGCTAGAAGGCCTGTTGCTTGTGCCATTGCTTCTAAGATCAACACGCCTGGGAATACAGGAAGTTGTGGGAAGTGGCCTGTGAACTGAGGTTCGTTAACAGAGACATTCTTAATCGCAGTCAGTGTTTTTTCTTTTTCAAAGCTAGTCACACGATCAACCATTAAGAATGGGTAGCGATGAGGTAATAGTTCCTGAATTTCAGTAATGTTCATCGTTGTCTGTTCAGTAGTCAAAGTCGTATTCCTATATATATTCTTTATTTAATTAGAAGGATTATAAACGAAAAAGACTCGCTGTACGCGAGCCTTTTATTAGAAATGCTGGAATTATGATTCCGCGCTCTTCTCGATAAGTTTTTCAACAGTTTTCAAACGCTTGTTCATTTCATCAATTCGATGAACACGCGTTGCTGTTTTACGCCAATCTTTATTTGGCTGTAAAGGAATACCTGAAGAGTACATGCCTTTCTCAGTGATGCTGCGCATTACCATCCCCATACCGGTGATTGTAACGCCATCAACGATTTCAATGTGACCATTAATCACACTGCCGCCACCAATAATACAGTACTTACCTATCGTCGTGCTGCCTGCGATGATAGTACCACCCGCAAGAGCAGAACCATATCCGATGTGAACATTGTGAGCAATTTGAAGTTGGTTATCTAAGATAACGTTATCTTCAATGATTGTGTCATCTAATGCACCACGGTCAATGGTAGTACACGCGCCGATTTCTACGCGGTTACCAATGCGAACAGAACCCACTTGCGGGATCTTAACCCACTCACCTTTCTCGTTCGCATAGCCAAAGCCATCAGAGCCAATAACAGTACTTGATTGGATCAGACATCCTTCACCAATCACAACTTCATGGTAAACACTTACGTTAGCCCACAGCTTAGTGCCTGCGCCAATTTTTGCATTTTTACCAATAAAGCAACCAGCACCGATGATCACATCATCACTAAGTACTACACCAGACTCAATCACAGCGTTCGCGCCAATAGACACATTTTGTCCAATGGTTGCTTCGCTAGAGATTGAAGCAGAATCAGCAATAGCCGCTGCGGGAGCAGGAGTAGTATCAAGCGCTTGAGCAACTTTAGCAAAAGCAACATAAGGGTCATTAACCACAATCACGTTAGTCTTGCACAGTTGACGCTCACTCTCTTTAACCATAATAGCGGACGCTTTACAGTCACCTAGGTGCTTGCTGTACTTCACGTTAGAAAGGAACGTAATGTTACCTTCTTGCGCTTTATCCATCGGAGCGACTGCTGAAACGGTAATTGTACCATCTCCGTGTAGCTCTCCCCCGGTAATCGTTGCCAATTCGGCTAAAGTCAGATTCTTCATAAAACTTATTTCAGTGCTTTAATTACTTTCTCAGAGATGTTGTATTCTGGCTTGCCGTATTGCAGAGCTTGAATATCAACGATCATGTCGTAGCCTTCTTTCTCTGCAACTTTCGTTACAGCATCTTGAATCACTTTGAATAGCTTCTGCTTCTCTTGTGCTTCACGACGTTGGCTTGCTTTTTCTAGTGCTTGAGCTTTGATTTTGTACTTGCTGTCTAGTTGGCCTACTTCGATACGTAGCTTCTCAACTTCGTCAGGACCTAGTAGCTCGCCATCACGCTTAAGCTTTTCAATCTTCGTTTTAGCTTCAGCTTGAATGCTCTGTAGCTCAGCTGCTTTGTCTTTGAACTCTTCCTGCATTTTTTGAAGAACAACTTCACGCTGAGGTAGAGCCTGGAATACTTGTGCAGTGTTTACATAACCCACTTTTTGCGCAGCTTCAGCAGCTGTTGCAAAGAAAGAAGAGCTAAGAACTACAAGGCCTAAACCTGCTGCTTTAATCATATTTTTCAAAATATTGTCCTTTAAATATTAGAAAGTTCTACCAATGGTGAATGTGAAGAATTCCTCATCATCACCTTCGTAAACTTTAATTGGTTTCGCTAGAGAGAAAACCAGTGGGCCCATCGGTGACATCCATTGAAGGGCTGCACCATAAGATGAACGGTAATTTGTTGGATCAGAGTAATCGTAGTAGTACTGGCCGCCACTGTTAGGTGCGCCACGGTCTACGAACTCGGTATCCCATACACTTGCCATGTCGAAGAAGACACTGGTACGAATTTGGCTGCGCGCTTCATCAGAAGCAAACGGCGTTGGTACAATTAACTCTAAGCTTGCTAAGGCAACCGCGTTACCACCCACTGAATCATCAGTAGCGGTATCATAGGTTGGGTTATTACCTGTGCTGCTGCCGTAAACGGCTTTCGGGCCAGCTGAGTTAGAGCCAAAACCACGTAGGGTTGTAAAACCACCTGCGTAGTAGTTCTCGTAGAATGGGAACAAGTTATCGTTACCATCTGTTTGACCATAACCATTACCATAGCCTAATCGGCCGCGCATCAATAGTGTGAACTCATGCTTTTTGGTCAGCGGGATGTAATGTTTTACATCGTACTGCATTTTGAAGTACTGAGCATCAGAGCCTGGTACCGTCATTTTAGCGAAAGCACGTTGGTGGTTACCCTCAGTTGGGAAGAAACCACGGTTCAAATTGTTACGCGTCCATGAAATATTGATATCGAAGTCATCAGTTAAGATGTGCTCATCACCGTATTGGTCGATACTTCTCGCAAACTGTTCAACCTGGATATAAGTCGGTACGTTACCGATCTTGTTGTGCGTATAGCCAACACCGAACTCAATGCGGTTCAGCTCATCCATAGGGAAACCCCAGGTTAAGCTCGTACCATAACTTTGGTTGGTATAGTCGACGATGCCCGCTTCAGAGGCTTCAAATTCGTTGTAGAAGATCTTACCGCCTAAGCTCACACCATCCAGGTTCCAGTATGGGTCACGGTAGTCTAAGCTCACGTTTTTTTGGTAATCGTTCATCATGGCACTTACGCCAACACGGTTACCAGAGCCCGCAAAGTTGTCTTGTTGCAGGCCAACTTGGAAACTCACACCAGATTCAGTACCGTAGCCGACACCAAAGTTGATACTGCCTGAGTTCGCTTCCTTAACGTTGTAAACCAAATCAACTTGGTCTTCACTGCCAGGAACACGCACTGTTTGTACATCAACCGTTTCAAAGAAACCTAAACGGTTAAGACGGCTCTTACCGGTATCAATGGACTTAGAGTTAAGCCAGCTGCCTTCCATTTGACGCATTTCACGACGCAGTACTTCGTCTTTCGTTGAGTTGTTACCCGTGAATCGAATATCACGAACATAGATACGGCTGCCCGCTTCTACATTGATAACCAACGACACTTCTTTGGTCTCATCGTCAAATTCAGGAATCGTGCGAACTTGTGGGTACGCGTAGCCAGATTCACCAAGAATTCGTTTTACGTTCTCTTCCAAAGACGTTACCGAAGAACCGTTGTACGTATCGCCGTCTTCGAATGGCACTAACGCTTCGAAGTCAGCCTCACGACCGATTAATTCACCACGGAAAGAGACATCTTTAACGGTGTAGGCTTCGCCTTCATCGAGGCCAAGCGTGATGTAAACACCTTTTTTGTCTGGAGAGATCGCCACCTGCGTAGAGTCAACCTTAAACTTAAGGTAACCACGGTCAAGGTAGTAAGATTTCAGCGCTTCGATATCACCGGCTAATACTTGCTTTTGGTATTTTTCATCCGCAAGGAAATTCCACCATGCAACATCAACATTCAGATTGAAACGACTAAGCAGTTCAGAGTCAGAGAAGACTTCATTACCGATAAAGTTGATTTGCTGAATCTTAGCGGATACGCCCTCAGTAAACACAAACTTAAGGTCAGAACGGTTACGTGGCAGAGGTGTCACAACCGCTTTTACTGTCGCGTTGTACTTACCAACACTGTAGTAAAAATCTTCAAGGCCTTTTTCAATGTTACTCAGCGTAGTACGGTCAAGGGCTTCACCTTCACGAACACCAGACGCATCTAGGTTCTGCTGAAGCTGTTCTTCTTTAATCGCTTTATTACCAGAGAATGAGATGCTTGCGATGGTCGGTCGTTCTTGAACTTGAACAATCAATACACCTTCATCACGAAGTACTTTAACGTCCTCAAAGTTGCCCGAAGCATACAATGCACGAATGATCTCAGACACATCGCTTTCATCCACTTCATCGCCAATACGTACTGGCATTTTCAGTAGAGCTGCACCAAGTGCAACACGCTGTAAACCTTCGATCTTGATATCTTGAACTACAAAGTTTTGTGCTCCGTTCGCAGCCACACTAGTGGCCAATAGACTTGCGAACAGAATTTGCTTAATCGCCATACTTATTCTAATTATTCCTTGCTACTACCAATGCCTGTGAGAAACCATTCACAGACGAGTAAAATCGTTAAATATTGCCAGAGCCATCAATGAGAAGAGGATTGCCCCTCCCACTCTGTATCCCATTTCCTGAACTTTCTCAGGTACCGGTTTACGAGTAACGGCCTCAATAGCGAAAAACAGCAAATGTCCGCCATCAAGCATAGGCAGCGGAACCAAGTTAATAATCCCTAAGTTAACACTAATCAGAGCCAAAAAGCCCAAGAAGTAAACCAGACCATAATCGGCGGTTGTACCTGCACCTTTAGCGATTGAAATAGGGCCACTCAAGTTGTTTAAGCCAACATCACCAACGATGAGCTTCTTAAGCATTGTCAGTGTCAATCCAATGATTTGACCTGTTTTATCAAATGCTTTTCCTACAGACTCAATTACACCAAATTGTAACTCAAAGCGATAATCTTCTGGCCATTCTGCGACTTCCGGAGCAATACCTGCATAGCCGATTGTCGAACCATCAGAAAGCTCTCGACTTTTTGGTGTCATAACCAATGACTGCTCGGCACCATTTCGCAATACGACCAAGTCCAATGATGTCATTGGATTAGCACGAATTAACTCAACAACCGACTGCCACTGTTCAATAGGCTGCCCATTAATCTCAACAATTTTGTCGCCAGCTTCTACCCCTGCATCGTATGCCGCACCGTCATCAATGATTTGAGCCAGTACGGTCGATATCTCTGGAGAATACGGTCTAAAGCCCAGCGTTGTCATTGCAGATTCAGTTTCTGGGTTGAACGACCAGTCTGAAATATCCAATGTCATTTGTTGCTCAAAGCCGATGTCGTCTTGAGAAGCAACCGTCACTGTCATGGATTGATCACCAATGTGCGATATCAACCCCATATTGACTGATTCCCAATCTGCGGTTTTGATTCCTGAAATAGATTTAAGTTCCATTCCAGTTTCAATTCCGGCTTGTGCAGCAATAGATTGTGGAGTGACTTCACCAATCACGGGCTTAACCGCGGGTACGCCAATCAAAAATACTAACCAATACGCGAACACCGCAAAGATAAAGTTGAATGCAGGGCCTGCACCCACAATCGCCGTTCGTTTCCAAAGCGGCTTCTTGTCGAAAGCGTATTGCTGTTGATCTTCAGAAAGATCGTCAACACGACCATCGAGCATCTTAACGTAGCCGCCCAGTGGAATCACTGACAAGCTGTATTCAGTACCATCACGGCCCACTTTACTCCAGATTGATTTACCGAAACCAATCGAGAATTTTTCAACTTTCACACCACAACGACGAGCGACCCAGAAGTGTCCAAACTCATGAACAGCAACCAGAATGCCAAGCGCTACGATAAAAGATGCGAAGTTCCACAGAATTCCACTCATGCTAGCTGCTCTTTAATAAATTGAATGGCTATTTGACGAGACATATTATCGAGCTCGAGAAGGCTTTCCAAGCTATCTAAACCCTCAGAGTTATGTTGTTCACATACTTTGCTCATAACGTGTTCGTTAATGACAGCAATATCGGTAAACTTCACCTGATTGTTCAAGAAAGCATCGACCGCGATCTCGTTTGCTGCATTAATGGCTGTTGTCGCATGCTGACCTAAGTAGCACGCTTCAATCGCTAACCTCAAACACGGGTAACGACTGAAATCTGGTTCTAAGAAGGTAAGCTCACCCACTTTAGTAAAGTCTAAAGGCTTAACACCCGCCTCGGTACGATTAGGGTAAGACATCGTCAAAGCGATTGGCGTTGCCATATCTGGTTCGCCCATTTGAGCAAGTACAGAGCCATCCTTGTACTGAACCATCGAGTGAATCACAGACTGTGGATGAATGATGACCTTTAACTGTTCCTGAGAAGCATTAAATAGCCATTTCGCTTCAATGTACTCTAGCCCTTTATTCATCATAGTCGCAGAATCGACCGAGATCTTAGGACCCATAGACCAGTTAGGGTGTGCAATTGCGCGTTCAGGAGTCACTGATTCGAGTTCAGCCACATCGGTATAACGGAAAGGACCACCAGAACCAGTCAGAAGAATATGGTTAATGCCGTTTTCTTCAAGGTCACAGCGGCCTAGGTTAGTTTGTACGTTCTGCGGAAGGCATTGGAAAATAGCATTATGCTCGCTATCGACAGGAAGCAGCTCTGCACCGTATTTTTCCACGGCGTCGATAAACAACTGCCCAGACATCACCAAAGCTTCTTTGTTTGCAAGCAAGATACGCTTGCCCTCTTTAACCGCCGACATAGTAGGAAGTAAACCAGCGGCACCAACAATCGCAGCCATTACCGTGTCCACTTCCTCTAGAGAAGCAACCTGACACATGCCTTCAGTGCCTGAAAGCACTTTTACGTTAGGGTAACTCGCGGACAACACTTCAGTCAGTTGAGACGCTGCATCAGGGCAAGCCATAGCAACATAGCTTGGTTGCCACTTTTCAACTAGCGCCAGCATCTTTTCAACATTCGAGCCTGCAGCTAGTGCAACCACTGAATAGAGATCTGGGTTTTGCTCAACGACTTTTAGTGTACTTGCACCAATTGAGCCGGTGGCGCCAAGGATAGTTAGATTTCGCATCACATATGACCGTAGAAATGTAATAAAGGGCAGAATCACTGCCCTTTTTTATTAGAATGCTAAATAAAGCAGAGCAAAGACAGGGAATGCAGCCGTTAAGCTATCTATTCTATCTAGTATACCACCATGACCAGGAATCAGATTACTGCTGTCTTTCACCCCAGAAACACGCTTAAACATGCTTTCAACAAGGTCACCTAGAACAGAAATAACAACGGTCACAAGGGTAATAACAATCATGTGAAGTGGGCTTGTGAATTGGATGTCAAACAAGTCAGCAAAGATCCAAGCCACGATCACCGCAGTAATAATGCCACCAATAAGACCTTCAATCGTCTTATTCGGGCTTACCGCTGGTGCCATTTTACGCTTACCAAAACTCTTTCCTGAAAAATAAGCACCGCTGTCCGCCGCCCAAACAAGCAAGCAAACAAACATCACCAGTTTCGCACCATGGTAAGGATCAGCATCGATACCGTTAGCACGCAGGATAACCACACTCCAAAAGAATGGCAGCAGAGTCAGCACACCAAAGGCGTGACGAAGAAGAGAAGAGTCTTTCCATGCAGGCATAGACTTAGGATAAGTCACCGCCATGCCACTCGCGATTACCCACCAAATCGAGCCAATCGTTAGAATGGCGTAGTGAGCAGTAGACAAGTTATTAAGGCTAAATGCATCAAAAGGGATAAAAGCAAAACTTGCAGCACTAACCACAACCGTTGGAATCAACGCTAAATAACGCGATTTGCTTTCAACAAACTGAGTCCACTCCCAAAAACCCAATAGCGAGATTACCGCTAGTGAAAGAATAAATGTAGGAAGTGATAACTCGAAAATACCTAGAATAACTAGGGGAGCTAAAATCAACGCCGTAATAATTCGTTGTTTCAAACCAAAAAATCCTTATTAACTGTCCATCAGAGCTTTAATTTGCTCACCGGTGCATCCAAAACGACGCTCACGGTTAACAAACCAAGTCACAGCTTCTACTAAGCTGTCTTCATTAAAGTCTGGCCAGAATTGTTCAGTGAAATACATTTCGGCGTAAGCCAACTGCCAAAGCATAAAATTACTAATGCGGCATTCGCCACTGGTACGAATAAGTAGATCGACTTCAGGAATATCTGCCATTGTCAGGTGCTGTGTAATCATAGCTTCATCAATGTCATCTACATTAATATCGCCAGACTTTACCTGTTGAGCAATAGAGGTCATTGCTTGCTGGATATCCCACTTACCGCCGTAGTTAGCTGCAATATTAATAACCATACCAGTATTGGTGCTAGTCAAAGCTTCCGCTTCTTCTATCTTCTTTTGTAGTCGATCATTGAAACGACTTTTATCACCAATAACACGAAGTTGTAGATTATTTTTATGAAGCTTTTTTACTTCACTCGACAGCACTGAAATAAACAGTTCCATCAAGATACCGACTTCTTCTTCAGGACGACGCCAGTTTTCGCTACTAAATGCAAAAAGAGTAACGGCTTTAATGCCAAGTCTGGCTGCAGAAGAGATAGTTTTACGAACGGCTTGAACACCGTTTTTATGGCCAAAGACGCGAGGCTTGCCCTGAGCTTTTGCCCAGCGACCATTACCATCCATAATGATAGCAATGTGTTTAGGAAGAGAGTCTGTGAACGCTTGAGAATTATGCATAAAAGAGTGAATCAAATTCTAATAGTCGAACAGAGTAGCATAAAAAAACGCTGCACCGTGAGTACAGCGTTTTTCCGGAAAGAAAAGAATATGGAAAATTAAACTTCCATCAACTCTTTTTCTTTAACAGCTAGGACTTCGTCTACGTTCTTAACCGCAGCGTCAGTTAGCTTTTGAATTTCGTCTTGTGCTTTACGATCTTCATCTTCAGAGATTTCTTTATCTTTAAGAAGTGCTTTTAGATCGCCATTCGCGTCACGACGGATGTTACGGATAGCAACACGGCCACCTTCAGCTTCGCCACGAACGATTTTAACTAGGTCTTTACGACGCTCTTCCGTTAGCGGTGGAAGTGGAACACGGATAACTGTACCCGCAGACATAGGGTTTAGGCCTAGGTCAGATGTCAGGATTGCTTTTTCAACTAGAGGAGTCAGCGTTTTATCAAACACTGTAATAGCTAGTGTACGTGCATCTTCAGCGATAACGTTAGCTACTTGAGTCAAAGGCGTTGGAGCACCGTAGTACTCAACAGTAAGACCAGAAAGTAGGCTCGGGTGCGCACGGCCTGTACGAATCTTTTGCAGGCTGTTTTTTAGTGCATCAACACTTTTTACCATGCGCTCTTGAGCGTCTTTTTTGATTTCGTTAATCACAATTTCACCTTGATTATGTTCTTTCTTCAAGAAAGCTTTTTATTTGGAGTGATAAGGATAAGCTTACCAAGGTACTACACTTCAGTAAGCCCGAAAAATTAGTCAGCGTCGCTGATTAATGTACCTTCAGTTTCACCCATAACCACGCGACGTAGTGCGCCTGGTTTATTCATGTTAAATACACGGATTGGCATTTTGTGATCACGTGCTAGCGTAAATGCAGCCAAGTCCATTACTTTAAGTTCTTTATCAAGAACCGTGTTGTAAGACAACGTATCATACAACTCTGCGTCTGGGTTTGCTACAGGGTCAGAAGTAAATACACCATCTACTTTTGTCGCTTTTAGAACTACGTCAGCTTCGATTTCGATACCACGTAGACATGCAGCAGAATCCGTAGTGAAGAATGGGTTACCCGTACCAGCAGAGAAGATCACAACGCGACCTTGACGTAGTTGGCTGATTGCGTCTGCCCAGTTGTAATCGTCACACACGCCTTTTAGAGGAATTGCAGACATTACACGTGCGTTTACGTAAGCACGGTGCAGCGCGTCACGCATAGCAAGGCCGTTCATTACTGTTGCAAGCATACCCATGTGGTCACCAACAACGCGGTTCATGCCAGCTTCAGCAAGACCAGCACCACGGAACAAGTTACCGCCACCGATAACAACACCAACTTGAACGCCTAGTTCAACCAATTCTTTTACTTCTTGAGCCATACGATCAAGGATCGTTGGGTCAATACCAAAACCTTCTTCGCCTTGTAGCGCTTCACCGCTAAGTTTTAACAGAATACGTTGATACACTGGTTTAGGGTTCGTAGTCATGGAGTTTACCTTCCAAAGAGTTGATGATTAACAGTCATGGATAAAAACTGAGTAAGTCAGTTTGCATTCATAACCACTAACGTTGCCTTCAAAAATAGTTCACTATTCATAAAAAGACCGCAGCATTTGCCACGGTCTTTTTTCAAACAATACGCTAAGGATTAACCTTTTTGTACCGCTGCAACTTCGTCAGCGAAGCTCATTTCAGCAGCTTTCTCGATACCTTCACCAACTTCTAGACGTACGAAGTTAGATACTGCAGCGCCTTTTTCTTTAAGGATTTCGCCAACAGTTTTCTTAGGTTCCATGATGAAAGCTTGACCAGTTAGAGAGATTTCGCCCGTGAATTTCTTCATACGGCCGATAACCATTTTCTCAGCGATCTCTTGAGGCTTGCCTTCGTTCATAGCGATTTCAACTTGAACTTCTTTCTCTTTAGCAACTACGTCTGCTGGTACGTCTTCTGGGTTAACAAACTCAGGACGAGAAGCAGCAACGTGCATAGCAACGTGCTTAAGAGTTTCAGCTTCGCCTTCACCAGCTACAACAACACCGATTTTCTCACCGTGACGGTAAGAAGCTAGTGCAGCACCTTCAACGTAAGCTACGCGACGGATGTTGATGTTTTCGCCGATTTTAGCAACTAGAGCAACGCGAGTTTCTTCGAACTGTGCTTGTAGCTCTTCTACAGAAGCTTTAGAAGCTACTGCTGCAGCTGCAACTTCTTCTGCAAACGCAGTGAAGCTAGCATCTTTTGCTACGAAGTCAGTTTGGCAGTTAACTTCAAGAAGAACAGCTACACCGTTCTCTTCTTTGATGATGATTGCGCCTTCAGCAGCAACGTTACCAGCTTTCTTAGCTGCTTTCGCTGCGCCAGATTTACGCATGTTTTCAATTGCTAGTTCGATGTCAGCGTTTGCTTCTACAAGCGCTTTCTTACATTCCATCATGCCAGCGCCAGTGCGCTCGCGAAGTTCTTTAACTAGAGCAGCAGTTACAGTTGCCATTCTCTATTCCTCGGTTGATTCGAAAATAAGGTAAAAATCAGGGGCCAAAATGAGGCCCCCGATCTAACTATAACTTAGCTTACATTTAATAAAGATTTCAAAATCTATATTAGCTAAGCCAAGCGTGATTCAGAGCCGCTATTATTCAGCTTCTACAAAACCATCTTTTTCAGCAGCTACAGCAGCAACGTCTTTGTTACGACCTTCTTTAACCGCGTCTGCAGCAGCGTTTAGGTAAAGCTGTACTGCACGGATTGCATCGTCGTTACCTGGGATAACGAAGTCAACGCCGTCTGGGTTAGAGTTAGTATCAACTACAGCGTAAACTGGGATACCTAGGTTGTTTGCTTCTTTAACTGCGATGTGTTCGTGATCAGCATCGATTACGAATAGAGCGTCTGGTAGGCCGCCCATGTTCTTGATACCACCAAGAGACTTCTCTAGCTTCTCCATTTCACGAGTGCGCATTAGAGCTTCTTTCTTAGTTAGCTTGTCGAAAGTACCGTCTTGAGCTTGCGCTTCAAGTTCTTTCAGACGCTTGATAGACTGACGAACAGTTTTGTAGTTCGTTAGCATACCGCCTAACCAGCGGTTGTTAACGTAGAACTGGTTGCTGTTTACAGCAGCTTCTTTAACAGCTTCAGATGCAGCGCGCTTAGTACCAACGAAAAGAACTTTACCTTTCTTCTCACCAACTTTAGCGATTTCTGCTAGAGCTTCGTTGAACATTGGTACAGTTTTTTCTAGGTTGATGATATGTACTTTGTTACGAGCACCAAAGATGAATGGCTTCATTTTTGGGTTCCAGTAACGAGTTTGGTGACCGAAGTGAACACCAGCTTTAAGCATATCGCGCATTGATACAGTTGCCATTTTAAAATCCTCTATGGGGTTAGGCCTCCACATCCCCCATGAATCCGACCCCTAACAACTAACCACTTTTCAGCCGTTATCTGTGTTGTTGAGGCACCCCGGAACATGTGTCGGAATGTGTGTGATTTAAAGAAATAAGTTAGTGGACATAAAGCTTGTTTCGCCAATTGGAGAAAACAGTCCTGATGTCCGGCGCGCTTTATACCATATTTTGTCTATCTATGGCTAGAAAAAATTCTAAAAATGGCGACTGCTATACTGTTCTCTAAAGGTAAATTTTCTCTATAAAATAGTGTCTATATCAAGCAGGTTCTGCATCTGTTAACCGAACATTATTTAATCACGTTAACAGTATCCTCCAGTATTGTACGGACATGGTAATGTTGCGCTAAATTGCTGCACTGATAGAATAGCCCCAATATGCACACTTAGGTGCTACCAAATTAAGAGATATGCAATGGCTGTAAAAATTAAAACTGCTGAAGAAATTGAAAAAATGCGCGTCGCCGGCAAGCTGGCCGCTGACATTATTGAGATGATCGAACCTCACATCCAAGTGGGTACCACGACGGAAGAGCTCAATACGCTTTGTCATGAGTACGCTCTAGAAAGAGGTGCATACTCTGCGCCACTCGATTACCACGGTTTCCCTAAGTCTATCTGTACGTCTATCAATCATATTGTGTGTCACGGCATTCCCGCGTCACAAGACGAGACGGGTAGCACAGGTCAATTCAAACCTGCGGTACTCAAAGATGGCGACATTCTGAACGTTGATATCACAGTTATCATCCCTGATGACGCAAATGCCGATCTTAGTACTCGCCCTCAAGGCTACCACGGTGACACCTCTAAGATGTTCCTAGTGGGTGAGGTTTCACCTGCAAACAAGCGTCTGTGCATGGTTGCTCAAGAAGCACTTTACGAAGGCATGCGCCAAGTTAAGCCAGGTGTTCAACTTGGTCAAATCGGTACTGCTATCGAGAAGTACATCAAAACAAACAACAAGAACAACCCACGCGCTAAGTTCTCTATTGTTAAAGATTACTGTGGTCACGGCATTGGTTCTGAATTCCACGAAGATCCACAAGTAGTTCACTACAAGAACAGCGATCGCACCGTGCTAAAAGCAGGCATGTGCTTCACTATCGAGCCAATGATCAACGCGGGTAAGTTTGGCTGTCGTCTTGATGACGAAGATAGCTGGACAGTATACACAGCAGACAGCAAGAACTCGGCTCAATGGGAGCACACTCTGGTTGTAACTGATACTGGTTGTGAAGTACTAACACTGCGCAGCGATGATACAATCCCACGTATCATGAAGAACGCTTAGTTCACCGAACTGAGCGCATCAGCCTTTTAAAAATATCCTCGCATTGTCGAGGATATTTTTTATCCACTCAATTTCGATTTTCCATCAGCTTCTGTTAAATTGTTTACTATTCTCATTTGCTTGCACGGATAGCTGACTATGCCTTATCAATGCCCTCTTACGTTCAATGACGAACAAATTGAAATCTGCGAATTAAAAAATCAGCTCGAGATCTTCACGCAGTATCAAAAAAATGAATTTCTGAACCACCATCCCGTCACCGATTTGGTTCTACTGCGCTCCGAATACATGGATTTACTTCTCAATCGTTTGTGGGAAAATTTCGGATTCAACAAACTGCCTCATATTTCACTTGTCGCAGTGGGTGGTTATGGTCGTGGCGAACTGCATCCTTTGTCTGACATTGATATTCTCATTGTCTCGCAAAAAACACTACCACCAGCTCTTGGTGAAAAGGTCAGTCAATTCATTACTCTACTTTGGGATTTAAAGCTCGAAGTTGGCCATGCTGTGCGAACTATTACTGAGTGTCTCGATATCGGCACCGATGATTTAACCGTCGCGACCAACCTACAAGAGTCGCGATTGTTATGTGGTAGTGAAGACACTTTCCAAGAACTAAAACTGAAGATTCATTCCGATTCATTTTGGCCAAGTGAGACGTTTTACAAAGCCAAGATTCAAGAACAGAGAGAGCGTCATGCTCGCTACCACGACACCACCTATAATTTAGAACCGGACATCAAATCGACTCCGGGAGGGCTCAGAGACATCCATACCCTGAGCTGGGTTGCGCGTCGCCACTTCGGCGCGACCTCTTTGTTAGAGATGAGCAAATACGGCTTTCTGACCGATGCTGAATATCGTGAGCTCGTTGAGTGCCAAGATTTTTTATGGCGTGTTCGCTTTGCATTGCATATTGAACTGCGCCGTTACGACAACCGTTTAACGTTCGCGCATCAAGCTCAAGTCGCTGAACATCTGGGTTATACGGGTGAAGGAAACCGTGGTGTTGAGATGATGATGAAAGAGTTCTACCGAACCCTTCGTCGTGTTGCTGAACTGAATAAGATGCTGCTTAAGCTGTTCGATCAAGCGATCATCAATGGCGGTCAAACCCAAGACGCTGAAATTCTCGATAGTGATTTCCAACGTCGAGGTTCGTTGATCGAAGCGCGCAAGCCTGCCCTATTCCAAGCAAGACCAGAAACCATTCTCGATATGTTCATCCATATCGCCAATGACTCGACTATCGAAGGGGTAAGTCCACCAACATTGCGACAACTGCGTACGGCACGCCGTCGATTGAACCGATTCCTGCATACCATTCCTGAAGCTCGTGACAAGTTCATGGATCTAGTTCGCCACCCTAATGCCCTGCACAAAGCCTTTAGCTTAATGCACAAATTGGGCGTGCTCTCTGCGTACTTACCGCAGTGGAGCCAGATCGTTGGTCAGATGCAGTTTGACCTATTCCATGTTTACACCGTGGATGAGCACAGTATCCGCCTGCTCAAGCACATCAACCGCTTTGGTCAAATCGAAAACCACGATAAGCACCCTATCTGCTGTGAAGTCTATCCTCGAGTACAGAAGAAAGAGTTGCTGATCCTTGCCGCTATCTTCCATGACATCGGCAAAGGCCGCGGCGGAGACCACTCTGAGATAGGTGCGGTTGAGGCTTACTCTTTCTGTATTGAACACGGGCTATCGAAGCCTGAAGCCAAACAAGTCGCGTGGTTGGTACAAAATCACCTATTGATGTCAGTAACGGCTCAACGTCGTGATATCTACGACCCAGATGTGATCACCGAATTCGCCAAAAAAGTGCGTGATGAAGAATCACTCGAGCTACTGGTTTGTTTAACCGTTGCCGATATCTGTGCGACTAACCCTGAGCTATGGAACAGTTGGAAACGAACCCTGTTAGCTGAGCTGTTCCACTCAACGCAGCGAGCACTGCGCCGCGGCTTGGAAAACCCTGTCGATGTCAGAGACCGTATTCGTCACAACCAACAAATGGCATCAGCACTGCTGCGTAAAGAAGGCTTCACCGCTCGTGAGATTGAAGTGTTGTGGCAACGCTTTAAGGCCGATTATTTCTTGCGTCACACACATAAACAAATCGCTTGGCACTGTGAGCACTTACTTCGCCTAGAAGACCCAAGCCAACCGTTAGTGCTGATCAGTAAGAAAGCGACGCGCGGTGGCACAGAAGTGTTCGTTTATTGTAAAGACCAAGCAGCACTGTTTGCGACCGTGGTTGCCGAACTCGACAGACGTAACTTTAACGTTCATGACGCGCAGGTCATGGTTAGCAAAGATGGTCATGTTTTGGATACCTTTATCGTACTAGACCAGCACGGCGAAGCGATTGATGAAGCAAGACACAAAGCCGTTGCTAAACATCTGACTCATGTATTGACTGATGGCCGCCCGACTAAGATTAAGACGCGTCGCACGCCACGTAACTTGCAACACTTTAAGGTCAAAACCTTAGTTGAGTTCCTACCAACCAAGAGCAAGAAACGTACCTTGATGGAGTTAAGAGCTCTTGATACGCCGGGGTTATTGGCTCAAGTCGGTGCAACCTTTGCGGAGCTAGACATCAACTTGCACGGTGCCAAAATCACCACCATAGGTGAGCGAGCAGAGGATCTGTTTATTCTGACCAGTGAAGCGGGAGGAAGGCTGTCTGAAGAACAAGAACAGGCACTAAGAGAACGATTAACCGAGCACGTTTCTGAACTCGCACCTTAGAAAGCGAATTCAGTCTAAAAACAGGTTTAATAACCAAATAAGTGTGGGCAAAGATAGAGAGCGATCTTGCCCACAACTTACAATCAATTCACAGATATCAACTATCTAGCTCGTCGTTAGGCTGCTACATTGATCAAGTCAATTACATAAAAGTATTACATTCATAACCTAGAGGTCGCTTATGTATCCAAACCTCACTGGCTTAGGTATCCACGAACCTAAACAGATTGAACGTTACTCCCTTCGCCAAGAAGCGCACAAAGATATCCTGAAGATTTACTTTCGTAAGCAGAAAGGGGAACTATTCGCGAAAAGCGTTAAATTTAAGTACCCACGACAAGTAAAAAGTGTGCTTGTTAGCGGTGGCAATAATCAATACAAAGAAGTGACAGAGATTAACCGCAACCTCACTCTTGTGATTGATGAACTCAACAAAATCACCAAACCGACGCCAACGGCTGAGGTGGATGTCAAGCAGAAGATCCTTACCGACTTACGCCATCTAGAGAAAGTGGTATCAAGCAAGATCGCTGAGATCGAAGCTGATCTAGAAAAGCTAAAATGATCCCGCGACTAACTATTACTGTTAACTAACCAACATTAGTTATGCCGTTAAGGTTATACAGATACAAAAAGGGCTGATATCACTATCAGCCCTTTGTTTTTTATTCTATTTTCTCTATTCACTTAGACTGGAGATTGCCTAAACACGCGAGACTTACTTAGACAAGCAAGTTTGAGCATCGATTAAGTTAGTATCCCACTCAAAGGTTTCAAACAACCTTAGCCAAGTTTCATCAAGGTTGGCCTTCATCACCAACTCTTCTTTTGTGAAAGGATGGATAAAGCGAAGCTCAGAAGCG
Organism: Vibrio sp. 10N.247.311.13; assembly: GCF_041467595.1. Classification (NCBI taxonomy): domain Bacteria; kingdom Pseudomonadati; phylum Pseudomonadota; class Gammaproteobacteria; order Vibrionales; family Vibrionaceae; genus Vibrio; species Vibrio sp. 10N.247.311.13. Next base: position 125,617 of record NZ_JBFSUX010000006.1, read on the forward strand.
TGCAACAACAAACGATGCGAATCTAAATCATCACGGAACAGTCGATTGTGCTTACCATCACCATGTGAAGTATCACCGACAATCGGATGTCTTAGATGAGCCATGTGACGACGCAGCTGATGTTTGCGACCTGTCTTTGGCATCATCTCAACCAAGCAGTAGCGGCTCGTAGGAAAGCGTCCTGTTGAATATGGCACTTCTACTTTTGCTAGCGGTTCATAGACTGTCACTGCCTCTTGCGCTTCTTTGTCTTCTTTCGCGAACTTATCTGCGATCTTATCCAGCTCAACCTTAAGTGCATAATCGAGCGTATCGCCCTCTTCTATCCAACCACGGACAATCGCATGATAGGTTTTTTGCATCTCATGATTAGCGAACATTGGCATCACCTGTGAAGCAACCTCACTCGACAACGCAAACACCAACACACCCGATGTCGGTCTGTCTAAGCGGTGTAATGGAAATACATGCTGACCAATTTGATCGCGCAATGTCTGCATAACAAATTGCGTTTCGTGTTTATCCAACCATGAACGATGCACTAGCATGCCGGCTGGCTTATTCACCGCGACAAAGTACTCATCTTGATAAATGATCTCTAACATTACGCACACACCTCATCAATACTCTGAATCGTCACTAGCAGTTCAGCTTTATCTGCCTCATTTTTCCATACTTCACCAAAATAAGGATGAATCGCAAAGCCTCTCGGTAGGCTCATTTGGGCATCCATCATTGCGTTGATCTTAACGATAAAGATCCACTGCAACCACTCTTCCGGTTGTAACGAATCAATCCCGAAAGGTTCAACGCTCGCCAGAGCTTCATCCGAAGGCGGAAGCGTGCTCCATAGCGAACATTGGCGCATTTGTTCTTCTAGTTGTTGAAGTAAAAGAGGTAACTTTGTGGCTGCTGTCATTTTTCACCAAGTTATTTATCTAGTGACCTTGAAATTGGGGCATAGAGTACCATCTATTTAGGAAAGAAAGTTAGGAGCTTTATTACTATGGAAACGATTCACACGCTCACTCAGTTACTAAAGAATAGCGGTTGCCAGTACGATATCTACGACCTAGGTCGCCGTATTCAGAAGATCGACAACACCTTATTCTCTGATGTTGAGCAAGGGAAACAGCCGTACCCATTTCCACTTCAGAAACAAGCTCACTTAGCGATTAGTTACTGGAACAAACACAAGCAACCTTGGATCTGGTTCCTAAAATTCAAACTGGACGAAAGAGGCCTATTACATCAAGGTGATGTCGGCAATTTCCTTAAGTTTGTTATCGAAGCGATGGGCACACGTTTGAACGGTGAGATCAGCGAAGAGCAACAACAAAAGCTGTCAAACAACCCATATACCTTCAAGCCTTCAGAAGACAAAATGGCCGTGTTCCATAGCCAAGTAAGAGCAGGTTTAGACCTTGCAACGAGCCAATACTACGAACACGCTCAACACTACTTCACAGGCGATCTAGGCTGGGACAACTGGAAAACCGTTGGCCTACAAGGCATCACTGATATGTGTGCTCGTTTAGGCAGCCAACAAAATGGTGTCGCGATTCGCAAAGCATTGAATAAGCTGCCTTCAGAACCTCTATACGCGACTCTCGGGGCGCTTGAGCATACGCAAATCAATGACAAGCTCGCTCAACGCTTACAAGAAATGGCAGAGAATGAGATTAACAGTCAAGAGCCAGATCTGTTCTTACTGTCAGCACTGGTACGTGCCCTTTCTGGCGCAGAGCAAAGTACAACCAACGCCGTAATTAACCAAGTTCTGGCTAGCCCGCGCTTAAGCCACCAAGAAGTATTGATTGGTTTGGCTGGTCGCAGCTGGCACGCACTGCAAGATCCTGCGATTGCTGAGCAGTTCTTGCTGCGTCTCGCACAAACGGGCAACCAAAACTTGTTCAATCAGTTATTTGCAGATTTAGTGATGATTCCGACACTGAGAATGGTATTTTTACCATTATTGAACTCGAACCCATCACCAGAACTCGCCAATGCACTTGTAGAATTACAACAAGCGGCTAAGTCGCAATAGATACCAGACAGAACAGCTCAGTAGCTCATAACAAAAAGCTCAAATCACGAACGGAAGAGAGAGATAAAAGGAAGTATGGATTAAATGATAGATAACTTATTGGCTATTTTGATGCTGTGCTTCTTTTGCTTTCTGTTTTGGCAACAGCGCAGGCAATCCGAGCTTGCGAAAGCTGCCATTGCGAGAAAATGTAAAGAGCTCGACTTACAGCTATTAAGTGTTGCCTTTAGTGGTCATAAACTTAAGATGCGCCATGAGCTCACCACCATTTGGCGCTGGCACACCGTGTATCAATTTGAGTTTTCAGCGTTAGGTGATGACCTGTACCAAGGGAAACTGACCATGGTGGGCTTCCGTTCTATGCGGTTTGAGCTACAGCCTCATAGAATGTAACGTCGCAATACGCGGTATAACTATATTCATGATAAGGGCCAAACTGATCTTGTTTGGTCTCTTTAAATGCAAAGCCTAACTTTTCAAGTAACTTAATTGATGGGTTATGACCAACATTAACGGTCGCGACAACATTCGTTAGGTGTTCTTCAAAACAAACCAAACTAAAGAAAGGTTTTAGCACTTCACTAGCAAGGCCTTGATTCCAAAACTCCTTGTCCAGAATAAATCCCAGTTCATGCTTCCCTTCTTCAGACGAAACAAACAAATGCCCGAGGTATTCGCGGGTTTGGTTGTGGATAATGGCTCGGCAAAAACCAACGTTGTCGTTCAGTATTTCTTGAAATAGGTGTTTTGCAGAGGCAATAGAATGCGGCCCGTTCATTTCAGCACGATTGATGGGGCAGCAATTCAACTTGATAAAGTCATGTTCTAACTGCTCGGTATAAGGTACCAACAGCGTTCTTGAGGTTGCTATCGTCATAAAACACTCCTTGTGTTGACCATTAGCAGAAAAGCAGATGTCGCGTGCTTAGATAAAAGCTCCTGAATTAAAGAGAGCCCCTAGATAGAGAAAAAGCCTTAGGAATCGAGTAGGAGGAGGCCTCACGGCCTCCGTCCTCTCACACCACCGTACAAGC